>NZ_JBITVD010000002.1:166557-424168 GCF_044542805.1 Acidovorax sp. NPDC077693
TGCGCCCGCCAAGAAGGCAGCACCCGCCAAGAAGGCCGCTCCCGCCAAGAAGGCAGTAGCAGCGAAGAAGGCTGCGCCCGCCAAGAAGGCAGCACCAGCCAAGAAGGCCGCTCCCGCCAAGAAGGCAGTAGCAGCGAAGAAGGCTGCGCCCGCCAAGAAGGCAGCACCCGCCAAGAAGGCCGCTCCCGCCAAGAAGGCCGCTCCCGCCAAAAAGGCAGCAGCACCCGCCAAGAAGGCAACGGTAGCGAAGAAGGCAGCACCCGCCGCCAAGAAGGCAGCCCCTGCTGCCAAGAAGGCTTCGCCCGCCAAGAAAGCGCCCAAGGCCCCTGCCCCTGCGGCCGCAGCGCCTGCTGCACAGACCACGCTGAACCCTCAGGCAGCCTGGCCATTCCCTACGGGCAACAAGCCCTGATACAGGCGCATGACGCCCTCGACCCGGTGCCTGTGCACCGGGTTTTTTTATGCCCGCACGCAGGAGGGCGAGAGGATTGGCAGAGCGCCTGGCGTGGCTCGGTTCAAGGACTGCACGCAACTCCGCACAAGCCCGCGCACGGAGCCTCACCCGAGCGCAAGGCCCTGCGCAACGCCAATCCCTGAGTCAGCCGCCGCAGCGCCGATCAGTGCAGACCGATCCGCGGCAGGCCTTGCTGCATCACTGCGGCTGGAAGTCGAGCGTGTAGTTCTGCGGACCGCGCTGCGCGATCTTGAGCGCGCCCACACGGTTGCCCAGCTCTGCGCAGCGCACGAGCGGCCAGCCCTTTTCCAGGCCGAACAGCAGCGCGCCACGCCATGCGTCGCCACAGCCGGTGGGGTCGACCACCTGCGCGGGCACCACTGCGGGAACATGCGTCCTGGCACCGCCCACCCACACCTCGCAGCCTTCGGCACCCAGCGTCACCACCAAGCCCTGCACCTTGCGCGAGAGCTCTTCCAGGGTCATGCCCGTGCGGTCGCACAGCATCTTGCCTTCGTAGTCGTTCACCGTGACCCAGGTGGCCTGCTCGACGAAGCGCGTGAGCTCCTCGCCATTGAACATGGGCAGGCCCTGGCCTGGATCGAAGACGAACGGGATCCCCGCTGCCACGAACTGCGCCGCATGCTGCAGCATCGCGTCACGTCCATCGGGCGAGATGATGCCGACCTTCACCCCTGCGTCGCGCTCGATACGGTTGGCATGCGCCTGCATCATGGCGCCAGGGTGGAAGGCCGTGATCTGGTTGTTGTCACGGTCGGTCATGATCATCGCCTGCGCCGTGTAGGTGTCCTGCACCTGGCCCACATGGCGCTGGCTGATGCCCAGTGTCTCCAGGCGCTGCAGGTACTCGGCGCCATCGCTGCCGAGCATCGCCATGGGCAGCGGCTCACCACCCAGCAGCTTCAGGCTGTAGGCAATGTTGCCGGCGCAGCCGCCGAAGTCGCGGCGCAGCGACGGGACCAGGAAGGACACATTCAGGATGTGCAACTGGTCGGGCAGGATCTGCTCGGCAAACCGCCCCTCGAAGGTCATGATGGTGTCGAACGCCAGGGAACCGCAAATAAGGGCAGCCATATCGGTGATGTAGGTTGGGGTAAAAAGAAAGAAAGGAAGCAACGGGCTGCTTCGGCTCAGGGGTAGAACGCCAGCAACCGGTATCCGGCCACGCGCGCGCCCCCGGTGGTCACGACCACCGATACCGCCGTAGACCACTCGCCACGCGCTGGCAGCTCGGCAGGCGCCCCCATGTCGGCAGGCAGCAGTACCCGCCGCAGGACTGGCTGGTCCTGCGCATCGGTCAACGTGAGCTCCACGGCCGGCATCGCCAGCGCAACACTCGCCTTGCTCTTCATGCCCACGGTGAGCTGGTAGCTGTCACCCCGCGCCTTGTTGAAGGACGAACTGTCGATCACCACATCGGCGATCTGGCGCTGCGGCGCGATCTCGCATTGCAGCGGGGCACACAGCTTCATCAGCCAGGGCCGCGCCCGCGCATCCATCGCCGCGATGCGGTCGCGCTCCTGCACCGCCACCTGCAGTGCGAGCGCCAGCGTGGCCACCAGCATGATCAACACCAGCACCGCACGCACGGCGGGCTTGCGCCAGAACGCCTTGCGGCGTGCAGCAACGACAAAGCTCACCTCCTCTTCGGCAGGCGGCCCGGGTTCGTCATCCTCTGGATCCGCGCGCAGCGGCTGCTTGCGCGGCTTGGCCTGCAGCACCGCAGCGGGAGAGTCATCCTCCACCAGGGCCAGCCCCTGCACGCTCGGCGCCGGCTGCGCAGGGAGCGCAATGAAATCCACTGGCGGCAGGCCTTCTGCCGCACGCTCTTTCTCCGAGGCTGTGACCAGCAAGGCCGTGGCTGCGCGCTCTTCTTCCGCACTGGCGGCCGTCTCGACCGGCGAGGGCTGCGCCGCGATCGGCCGGATGGGCAACTCCAGCGCGGGATACCCCATGGGCGTCAGCTCTGCGGGCACTGTCGATTCGAACGACGGCATGTCGAGCGGCTCTTCGTCGTCGCGCAGGTCGGCAAACGGCAATTCGTACCCTGCGGGCACATCGGGCACATCGGGCACCGGGGGTACAGCAACGCGGGCGGCTGCAGCGGGCACAGCCCCTGGAACCATGGCCGGTGCTGACGTGAGGGCCGGGGAGGCGGTCTCCGATGCAGACGCCGCGTCGACCCGCAACGGTGAAGGCGGGGTTTGCACGCGTGGTGGCGCGGCAGGCTCCGGCAAGGCCGCGCCGTCCTCCGCCGAAGCGGGTGCCTTCGGAGACTGCCCCGCCTGGCGGGAGCGCCAGCCAAAGGGCGTGAGAGGTTCGAGTTGAAGGTCTTCGCCGGGCCGCTGGCCTGCGGGGCCTGGCGCCGCCAGGAAGGCGGGCACGGCAGGGTCGGGCACTGCCAGCACCGGCTCCGGGACTTCATGCTCCGCAGGCCCGGCAGGAAAGACAGGCAGGTCCGAGGAGCCTTGCGCCTCGCCAGCGGCACCCCCCGCTTCGGCCGACGTATCCGCGGGGAACAGCGAGAAATCCTGCGCTGCATACAGCGGCGCAGATGGCGTTGCCGCAGGCCTGGCAGGCGCGGCCGGGAGCGGCGAAGCCGGAGCCCCTGCGCCCCAGGCACGGCCCATATCCGGCTTGCGCACCACCGGTGACGGTGGCGGGCGCACGTCCGTCAGGGACACATCGGGCAGCAGAGGCGGTGGCGGCGCGGGCAGCAGGTGGGCCGCTGCATCGAAAACTTCCTTGCAATGGCCGCAGCGCACCCACCCTTCCGAGATGCGCAATTGGTCTGCCACCACCTTGAACGAGGTGGAGCAGGACGGGCAACGGGTGATCTGGCTCATCTGCGGGCGATTGTAGGGGCCGATAGCGCCCTGCCACGGGCGGGCTGCACGCTCAGCGCCGGGCGGTCATCAGGATCCAGCCGTCTTCCGTGTCCGACACTTCCAGCTGGACCCAGGGGGCGTACGCCTCTGTGAGCTCGTCGCGCTGGCGCTCCAGGATACCGGCCAGGACCAGGTGCCCGCCAGCCGCCACGTGCCCGCACAGCAAAGGTGCCAGCACCCGCAGCGGAGTGGCCAGGATGTTGGCCAGCACCGTCTGGTACTGGCCCTGCGCCTTGTCCGGCAGGCCTGCACGCAGCACGACCTCGTTGGCGGCCGCATTCAGGGCGGTGGACTCCACGGCCGCGGGGTCGATGTCGACCGCGTCGATCTCGGTCGCGCCGAACTTGGCGGTGCCGATGGCCAGGATGCCGGAGCCGCAGCCGTAGTCGAGCACACGCCCGAGCGGATTGCCGTGGGCCGCGTCGGTCGCGCCGTGGCGCGCGATCCAGCGCAGGCACATGCGCGTGGTGGGGTGCGTGCCGGTGCCGAATGCCAGGCCTGGGTCCAGCCGGATGCTGCGCTTGGCCTCGGCGGGCAGCTCATGCCAGGTGGGCACGATCCAGAAATCGGGCGTGATGTCCACCGGCGCGAACTGCGACTGCGTGAGCCGCACCCAGTCCTGATCCTCGACCTCAGCCACGCCCAGCACCTGGCATCCTTCGAAGAAGTCCTGCACGGTCAGCAGGTCCCGCGCCTCGTGGGCCGCAGCCTCGGTCGGGAACAGCGCCACCACGCGGCTGCGCTGCCACCCGTCCTTGGGCGGCGGCATGCCGGGCTCGCCGAACAGCGCCTGCTCGGCATCGGTCTGCGCGTCGGCGTCTTCCACCGACACCGACAGCGCATCCAGCGCATCCAGCGCGTCGCTGACCGCTTCGATACTGTCTTCCGGGCACATCAGGCTGAGCTCAAACATGGGCGACTCTCAGAAAAAATGAAATGCCGGCCCCCGTTGCCAGAGGCCAGCATGTAAACCAACCAATACCGCGCCAGCAACAGCCCGGCAAAAGCCACGGCTCTTGAAAAGCGCACAGAACTTGCCAGCGACCGCCGCGCAAGGGCCGCCCCGCAGCGCTGGCGGCATCCCCTTGCCGAACCACGCAGTGGTTCGAGAGAAGGGGGGAACGCGAGAAGCGACTCAGCGGGTTGTACCCCGCCTGCCTAGCGCTTGTGCTGCGACAGCCACTCTTCCAGGTAGTGGATGTTGGTGCCGCCGGCCATGAACTTGGCGTCCACCATCAGCTCGCGGTGCAGCGGCACATTGGTGTTGATGCCTTCGATCACCGTCTCGTTCAGCGCCGTGCGCATGCGGGCGAGGGCCTGCTCGCGCGTATCGCCGTGCACGATGATCTTGCCGATCATCGAGTCGTAGTTGGGCGGCACGAAGTAGTTGGTGTACGCATGCGAATCCACCCGCACGCCCGGGCCGCCCGGCGGATGCCAGGTGGTGATGCGTCCGGGGGATGGGACGAACTTGTAGGGGTCTTCCGCGTTGATCCGGCACTCGATGGCATGGCCGCGGATCTCGATCTGGCGCTGGGTGAACGGCAGCTTCTCGCCCGCGGCGACCATGATCTGCGTCTTCACGATGTCCACGCCCGTGATCCACTCGGTCACCGGGTGCTCCACCTGCACGCGCGTGTTCATCTCGATGAAATAGAACTCGCCGTTCTCGTACAGGAACTCGAACGTTCCCGCACCGCGGTAACCGATCTTCTTGCAGGCGGCCACGCAGCGCTCGCCGATCTTTTCGATCAGCTTGCGGGGAATGCCCGGGGCCGGCGCCTCTTCGATCACCTTCTGGTGGCGGCGCTGCATGGAGCAGTCGCGCTCGCCGAGGTACACCGCGTTGCGGTGCTTGTCGGCCAGGATCTGGATCTCGATGTGGCGCGGGTTCTGGAGGAACTTCTCCATGTACACCGCAGGATTGCCGAACGCGGCACCCGCTTCGGCCTTGGTCATCTGCACGGCATTGACCAGGGCGGCTTCGGTGTGCACCACGCGCATGCCGCGGCCACCGCCACCGCCGGCGGCCTTGATGATCACGGGGTAGCCCACGGCCTTGGCAATGCGGCGGATCTGCACCGGGTCATCGGGCAGCTCGCCTTCGGACCCCGGCACGCAGGGCACGCCGGCGCGGATCATGGCCTGCTTGGCCGAGACCTTGTCGCCCATCGTGCGAATGTTGTCCGGCGTCGGGCCGATGAACTGGAACCCGCTCTTTTCCACGCGCTCGGCAAAGTCGGCGTTCTCGGACAGGAAGCCGTAACCGGGGTGGATGGCTTCGGCGTCGGTCACTTCGGCGGCCGAGATGATGGCCGGCATGTTGAGGTAGGACAGCGGGGACGGGGCGGGGCCGATGCACACCGCTTCTTCCGCCAGCTTGACGTACTTGGCGTCGCGGTCGGCCTCGGAGTAGACCATCACCGCCTTCACGCCCAGCTCATGGCAGGCGCGCTGGATTCGCAGGGCGATTTCGCCGCGATTGGCAACAAGAATCTTCTTGAACATGAGCGCCTTATTCGATCACGAACAGCGGCTGTCCGTATTCCACGGCCTGGCCGTTTTCGCCCAGGATTCGGGTGACCGTGCCCGACTTGTCGGCCTCGATCTCGTTCAGGATCTTCATGGCTTCGATGATGCAGATGGTCTCGCCTTCCTTGACCTGGCTGCCTACTTCGACAAAGGCCTTGGCGCCCGGGCTGGACGAGCGGTAGAACGTGCCCACCATGGGGGACTTGACGATGTGGCCCGCAGGCGCTGCTGCGGCGGTCGGGGCGGGCAGCTCGCCCACAGGGGCTGCGGCAGGTGCAGGGGCGGGGGCTTGCACAGGGGCCGGCACGTATTGCTGAACGACCGCGCCACCGCTCTTGACGATGCGGACTTTGCCCTCGGCCTCGGTGATTTCGAGTTCGGACACGTTCGACTCGGACACGAGATCGATGAGGGTTTTGAGTTTTCGCAGATCCATGGAAGCTCCAACGGCTATAAAACTGAATAGGGCGCGAATTTACTCCAATTTCACCCTATCACCGTCTTCCACGGCTATTTTTCATGAACTTCTGCTGACAATTTGCGGTGCCTGCGCTCGCAGGAGCCATGGAATCAGCGGAAAAACTCAGCGCAGCGAGGACCAGAGCTGCAGATCCTGAGGGGTGACCTGGCCCATTTTACGGTGCAGCACCCGTCCGTTGCCACCCAGGACCACGGTAAAGGGTAACCCGCCGGTGAGATTGCCGAGCGAACGGCCCAGGTCCGTTCCGCCCAGGCCCGCCAGCCCGACCGGAAACTCCAGCGGAATGCGCGTGAGGAACTTGCGCACCGCTGAAGGCTGATCGATCGCCAGACCCAGCACTTGCCAGCCATTGGCAGCCTGTTCGCGGAAGAACGTGTTGAGCATGGGGAGTTCTTCCACGCACGGAGGGCACCACGTCGCCCAGAAGTTCAGCAGCAAGGGCTTGCCCGCCAGGGACTGCAGCGCCAGCGTCCCGCCCTCGGGCCGCTCGAATTCCTGCGTCCACAGTGCCTGTTCGGCGCCGCTGTCGATGGCGTGCGGCTGGAACTTCCACCAGGCCAGGCCCGCGCCACCGACCGCGGCAACGCCCGCCACGCCCGCATACAACATGCGCCGGCGCGCGGGCGACGGGGGTTGTGCGGCGGCTGCCGGCACAGGGGAATCTGGCGATTGCGGTGCGTTCATGGAGCCGCATTTTCCTGCAGAAGCCGCCGCACCGCAGCGATGTCGCCACGCGGCACACGGCCTTTGGTGTCGGGCCGCAGCGCGCCGCGCATGTCGTCCAGGTCGTAGACCATGAGGTGCACACCGATCATTTCGTTGAGCTCGGGCGACTTGCTGCCCAGGCTCAAGGCTTCCACCGACTCTCCGTGAAATCCCGTGACGGTGCGCGGCTCATAGTCCACGTGGTGGTCGATGAGCGCTATTTCTGCGGATTTGGAATCATCACAGAACAGTTGGATGTAGATATCCGACAGCCGCGTGGCCGTACCGTGCCACACGGCCCCGGCCAGGTGGGGGCGAAAGGCCGCCATGCGCTCCATCCACACCAGCGCCAGCTGCCGCAGCGCCCGCAACTCGCCCGGCTGGGTATCGGCGCAGAAGAGGTCGATGTACTCGCGCACTGCCGCCTCGACCAGGTCGTTGTCGGGCAGCGGCGTGCGCGCCGGCAGGCCCATCTGGCGCAGCGCCCGGCGCTTGGCCGGCCCCCACTCCAGGCCTTCTTCCACCACCAGCCGGGCCGTGGTGTGGGCGATTTCTTCGCTCAGGGGTGTGTGCATGGCAGGCAAGGATGGAAGAAGGACACCACTGCATTGTGGCGCCAAGTGCCGCCTGGGGTAAGGGTTGACCCTTGGAAGTGGCGGGATGGTGTGCCTCCCCGGCGAACGCTACGATTTTCATAGCTGGCACCGCAATCCAGATGAGCGGCAGGGCCGATTTTCACGGCACTCGGGCGCCCCGCACAGCGTCAGGTCGACACCCGTGCATGCCTGCGCCATTGCTGCGCGCGCGCCCGCGCCGGCCCGACGCCCGCGCCTGCCGCATCCGGGCCGCGCCCATCACATGCCCATGCACGCCGCCACGGCCAGGCCACGCTGGGCACGCTGGCCACCCTGGGCACGCTCTTAGAATCTGCGCCCATGCATATACACATACTGGGCATCTGCGGCACGTTCATGGGCGGCCTGGCGGCGCTGGCGCGCGAGGCCGGCCACAAGGTCACCGGCTGCGACGCAGGCGTCTACCCGCCCATGAGCGACCAGCTCCGCGCGCTGGGCATCGACCTCATCGAAGGGTTCGGCGCCGACCAGCTGGCCCTGAAGCCGGACATGTTCGTGGTGGGCAACGTGGTCAGCCGCGCCCGCTTGCCGGACGGAACGGCGAAGTTTCCGCTGATGGAAGCCATCCTGGAGGCCGGCCTGCCCTACACCAGCGGCCCGCAGTGGCTGGCCGAGCACGTGCTGCAGGGCCGGCACGTGCTGGCCGTGGCCGGCACGCATGGCAAGACCACCACCACGTCGATGCTGGCGTGGATTCTGGACAGCGCAGGCCAGCAGCCCGGGTTCCTGATCGGCGGCGTGCCGCTCAACTTCGGCCTCTCGGCCCGTCTGGGCGCTGCCCGGCGCCCTGCCCCGGGCAACGCGGTGCTGGGCGAGGCCCCGCTCTTCGTCATCGAGGCGGACGAGTACGACACCGCCTTTTTCGACAAGCGCAGCAAGTTCGTGCACTACCGCCCCCGCACCGCGGTGCTGAACAACCTGGAGTTCGACCACGCGGACATCTTTGACGACCTGCCCGCGATCGAGCGGCAGTTCCACCACCTCGTGCGCACCGTGCCGCCGTCGGGCCGCGTGGTGGTCAACGGGCTGGAAGAAAGCCTGGTCCGCGTGCTGCACATGGGCTGCTGGAGCGAGATGAGCAGCTTCGGCGAGGCGGTGAGCGATTTCGCCGCCGACGGAGCGCCCCATGCGTTCGACGTGCTGCACCGGGGCCAGAAGGTCGCGCGCGTGGAGTGGGGCCTGACCGGCGTGCACAACCAGCTCAACGCGCTGGCCGCCATCGCCGCGGCGCACCATGTGGGCGTGGGCCCGCAGCAGGCGGCCCAGGCGCTGGGCGCGTTCCAGAACGTCAAGCGGCGCATGGAGCTGCGCGGCACCGTGCGCGGCATCGCGGTGTATGACGACTTCGCGCACCACCCGACCGCCATCCGCACCACGCTGGACGGACTGCGCCGCAGCATCGGCGGCAGCGATGCCCGCATCCTGGCCGTGTTCGAGCCCCGCAGCAACACCATGAAGCTGGGCGCCATGAAGGCACAGCTGCCATGGTCCCTCGAGCCGGCGGACCTGGCGTTCTGCCACACCGCAGGGCTGGACTGGGACGCCGCACAAGCCCTGGCCCCGCTGGGCGTGGGCCCAGGGCAGCGCGCCCAGACGGCCGCAGACATCGACACCCTGGTGCAGCAGGTCACCGCGGCCGCCCGGCCGGGCGATCACATCGTGTGCATGAGCAACGGGGGGTTCAGCGGTGTCCACGCCAAGCTGTTGCAGGCGCTACAAAATAAATAGCTACTAGCGCTTATTGGACGAGCGGTAGAGGGCTTTTTACTGCTGAATTCTCGCCTCAAGGCACTTCAGGAGTGCCATGCGTTGACCACGCACCCTCCGCCTTGCAGACCCATGCACACCCGCCGCGGGGTGGCAGCCCGGCGTCAGAACGTCACGGCCATCGCGGGCACGTCCACGCGCACCACTGGCTTGGCCAGCGCAGCGGTGGCTGCGCGCGCAAAGTCCTGCAGCCAGGCGGGATCGCCCAGCAGCTTCTCGCCCGCGGCGCGCGCCACGGTCAGCACCTTGTCGGCCAGCAGCACCTTGCCGCTGGCGCGCAGGGGCTCGCAATCGAGCACGGTGAACTGCTCATCCAGCCAGCGCCGGCCGGCCTCGTGGCCCATGGGCTCTGCGCCCTTCAGGTCAAAACGGAATTCCTGGTTGCCGGCCAGACGGACGGAGACTTCGCTGTGCATGGTGGGTTGCCTTTCTTCTGAAACCGGGGCCGTGGGGGGTGCCCGTGCACCGGCCCCAGAGCCATCAGTTTAGGGCCACGGCCCGTGCCCGTGCCCGTGCCCTTGCAGCTTCGATCAACGCGCGCGTCGCGCTGTCACAGCGTTGGACAGTTCGGCCAGCGACTGCAGGGAATCATCCCAGCCCAGGCAGGCGTCGGTGATGCTCAGGCCGTAGGTCAGAGCTGCCGCATCGTCCTTGCCGGGCGTGAACTTCTGCGCGCCGGCCGTGAGGTGGCTTTCGATCATCAGGCCGAAGACGCTGCGCGAGCCGCCCGCGATCTGGCCGGCCACGTCGCGCGCCACGTCCATCTGCTTTTGGTGCTGCTTGCTGCTGTTGGCATGGCTGCAGTCCACCATCAGCGTAGCGGGCAGTTGGGCCGCTTCCAGGTCCTTGCAGGCGGCGGCCACGCTCGCGGCGTCGTAGTTGGGGGCCTTGCCGCCGCGCAGGATGACGTGGCAGTCCTTGTTGCCGTTGGTGTTGACGATGGCGACCTGGCCGTTCTTGTGCACCGACAGGAAGTGGTGGCCGCGGCTGGCGGACTGGATGGCATCGGTGGCGATGCGGATGTTGCCGTCCGTGCCGTTCTTGAAGCCGATGGGCGCCGACAGGCCCGAGGCCAGTTCGCGGTGCACCTGGCTCTCCGTCGTGCGCGCGCCGATGGCGCCCCAGCTGATCAAATCGCCGATGTACTGGGGCGAGATCACGTCCAGGAACTCGCTGCCCGCCGGCATGCCCAGGCGGTTGATGTCGATCAGCAGCTGGCGCGCGATGCGCAGGCCTTCGTCGATGCGGTAGGTCTCATCCAGGTAGGGGTCGTTGATCAGGCCCTTCCAGCCCACCGTGGTGCGGGGCTTCTCGAAGTACACGCGCATCACGATCTCCAGCGTGTCCTTGTACTGCTCGCGCGCCACCTTCAGGCGGCGGGCGTACTCGAGCGCGGCGGCCGGGTCATGGATGGAGCACGGGCCGATGATGACCAGCAGACGGTCGTCCTCGCCGGCCATGATGTTGTGGATGTTCTTGCGGGTCTGGGTGATCAGCGATTCCACCGGCGTGCCGCTGATGGGGAAAAAGCGGATCAGGTGCTCTGGAGGGGGCAACACGGTGATGTCCTTGATACGTTCGTCGTCGGTCTGGCTGGTTTTCTCGACGCTGCGGTACCAGGCATCGCTGGTGGGGGTGGTGGAGACCGTCATGGTGCTGCTTCCTCGTGGAGTCGTTGGTTGGATGAAGAAAGGGAAAAAACGGAGGGCTGAAAAAACAAAAACCGCCGGGCTTTGCAGCGTCGGCGGTTGGTATGGGGAGGTGTGTTGGCTTGCGCGTCTTCCTCTCATCCGCCGGGGACTGAGATAAAAAACCAAAAATAAAACGCGCTGCGAACTTGCATGGGAGGCAATGTAGCACAGGAGTGCGGCAGTGCAGCAAGCGGCGTGCGTTGCAGCCGCACAACAGGGCGGTGCGCCAGAACCAGCGCCAGGGGGCCCGCGGCACGCGTTTTCAGCCCGGCTTCAGCAGGTTGTTGGGCGGTGACGTACGGGCTGGCCTGTTCAGCGCCGCCACCGGCGAAACCACTCCCGCACGCGCTGCAGGGCAGGCACTTTGCCCTGCCGCTCCCCATCGGGCAGATCGCTGGGCGGATCGCTGTGGTGCTCGTACATGTCGATCAGCAGCAGCGCCTCTCCCAGGGTGCGCCAGGCCAGCAGTTCGAACTGGTCGAAGCCCGCGCTTTCCTTGGCGCTGCGGCGCTCGAGCATCTGCTGCCAGTGGGCGATGGCATTGCGCAGCTCGCGCAGGGCCCGCTGGTAGGCGCCGAACTCGTACAAGGCATGCCAGGCCGACCCCAGGCCGGTCAGGAACAGCTGGTGCTCGCGCGCGCACTGCGCCAGGCTCACCACGCGCTGCATGATGGCCGACGTGTCGCTGCTGGTGCGGCGGGTGCGCACGGCCTCGTCGATCTGGCTCGAGAGCGCGCCCAGGCTGTCGCGCAATTGGCGGGACTCTTCATCGGCCACGCCCTCGCGCAGAAAGCGGCTGATGTCTCCAAACGATTGGAGCGTCAACTGCTGGCTCGGTATCGTGGCGGGCATGCGGGTATTTTGCGCCGCCCGCAGGGCGTCAAGGCAATTTGTGCACTGCGCGTGCAACCGATGGTGGGTGCCTGCAACACTTGCCTGCGCTGCAGGATGAGCGGCAACCGCGAACGGATCAGGCCGTGCCGCCCACCGTCAGACCTTCCAGGCGCAGCGTGGGCTGGCCCACCCCCACCGGCACGCTCTGGCCTTCCTTGCCGCAGGTGCCCACGCCGCTGTCCAGGCGCATGTCGTTGCCGATCATGGTCACCTTCTTGAGCGACTCGGGGCCGCTGCCGATGATGGTCGCGCCCTTCACGGGGTACAGGATCTTGCCGTTCTCGACCCAGTAGGCCTCGCTGGCCGAGAACACGAACTTGCCCGAGGTGATGTCCACCTGGCCGCCGCCGAAGTTGGTGGCGTACAGCCCCTTCTTGATGCTGGCCACGATCTCCTGCGGGTCCTTGTCGCCACCGAGCATGTAGGTGTTGGTCATGCGCGGCATGGGGATGTGCGCATAGCTTTCGCGGCGGCCGTTGCCGGTGGGCGCCACGCCCATCAGGCGGGCGTTGAGCGAATCCTGGATGTAGCCCTTGAGGATGCCGTCCTCGATCAGCACGTTACGCTGGCTGGCGTTGCCTTCGTCGTCCACGTTGAGCGAGCCGCGGCGGTCGGCGATGGTGCCGTCGTCCAGCACGGTGACGCCCTTGGCCGCCACGCGCTGGCCCACGCGGCCGCTGAACGCGCTGGAGCCCTTGCGGTTGAAGTCGCCTTCCAGCCCGTGGCCGATGGCTTCGTGCAGCAGGATGCCGGGCCAGCCGGAGCCGAGCACCACGGTCATCTCGCCAGCCGGTGCGGGGCGGGACTCCAGGTTCACCAGCGCCGCGTTGACGGCCTCGTCCACGTACTGGTTCATCTGCGCGTCGTCGAAATACGCCAGGCCGAAGCGCCCGCCGCCGCCGGCCGAGCCCACCTCGCGCCGGCCGTTCTGCTCGGCGATCACCGTCACCGACAGCCGCACCAGCGGACGCACATCGGCGGCCAGGGTGCCATCGGCACGGGCCACCAGCACCACGTCGTACTCGCTGGCCAGGCCCGCCATGACCTGGGCCACGCGCGGGTCCTTGGCGCGGGCGCGCTGCTCCAGCCGCTCCAGCAGCGCCACCTTGGCGGTGCTGTCGAGCGAGGCGATCGGGTCCACGCCCGGATACAGGCTGCGGCCTGCCGCTACCTTTTTAGGAGCTACCCGCGCTTTACCAGAGCGCGATGCAGTCGAAATCGACCGCACGGTGCGCGCGGCATCCAGCAGCGACGCCTCGGAAATGTCGTCCGAGTACGCAAAAGCGGTCTTCTCCCCGCTGACCGCCCGCACGCCCACGCCCTGGTCGATGCTGAACGAGCCGGTCTTGACGATGCCCTCCTCCAGGCTCCAGCCTTCGCTGCGCGTGTACTGGAAGTACAGGTCCGCATCGTCCACCTGGTGGGTGCGGATCTCGGCCAGGGCACGGGCGAGGTGGCTTTCGTCGAGACCGAACGGCGTCAGCAGCAGTTCGCGGGCAACATCGATGCGCTGGCTGGTCGCCGCGCGCTGGGGGGCGGCAGTGGAGGTGCGGAGAGTCATCAGGGCATTTTAGGCGCGCCGCCCCGCACTGCACGGCACCGCCGCACAAGCCCCTGCGCGGACCCGGCAAGACGCCTGCGCAAAACTGCCGTCAGGCGGCCGTCTGGTCGTCCACACCCGCCTCGGGCGCATGGGCCTGCACGGACTCGATGCCCGCATCCCGTGCCTTGGCCCCGGCGTACATCTGGCTTTGGCCGATGACCTGTCCGTTGCCGGCCTTGAGGGTGAAATAAGGCGATCCGTCCTTGGCGCTCAGGCGCCCGAACCGGCCGCCCTGCGGGGCGTGCTTGCGCACGGACTCGATGCCATTGAGCGCACTGGCACGGGACTCGTACATCTCGCTGGTCAGGATGACCTGGCCGTTGGTGGCCAGCAGGTTGAACACAAATTTGTCGTTCTTCGACTTCTTCAGCTCGAACTTCGCCGCCATGGGGATGCCCTCCGGTTGCACAGGCCAAGAAATGCTGGGACCGCCAGCCGCGTTGTACCCGCTTGCCGCAGCACATGCAACGCCGGGGCAGAGACCCCTGGTCGGGTCGGGATGTACTGTTAGGCAGCCAGGCGCACGCGCGCATCCCGCACTGCGCGGGCTCCGCCATGGCGCGCAGCCGCTGCGCCTTGTCGCCAACCCTTACGCGACGACTGCCGGTTGCCAGGAGCCGAACCAACCCTCCCGAACCATCGAACTGTGAGAGAAAATTCTCGCCCCGACAGGATTTCCTTTCTCCCCCACAGCACCCCTACCGATGCGCCACCTTCCAGCCTTTGCCCTCCCCCTGATGGCAGCCTTTGCCGCCTTCAGCCCTGTCCTGCATGCCCGCGAAGACGTTGATCTGAAAGTGACGGGCGTCACCTTCATCGAAGCCCCGCCGGGCCGTGACAAGAACCTCACGGCGTTTGGCGCATCCCCATCGCAAGAAAAGGTGGAGATCAACGCCGTCGCCACGAGCCGCACCCTCCAATTCGTCGAAGCGTCGGGCGGCTTCCCCGACAAGGGCGATGTGAACGTGACCGCAGTCTTTCCCGACAAGAGCAGCCAGGCGTTTGGCAATGCCGAGATGAGCGGGTTCGCCAAGTTCTCTGCGGATGGCCGCACGCGCAGCTTCAACCTGGTCATCAACCGCTTGCCCGACAAACCGGTGAGCGGCCTGATCTTCGAGGGCACCCTGCCCTTGAGCGTGGCCAACGGCACCAGCAAGGCCGCCCAGGCGCTGGACCCCCAACGCCCTGGTCCGCTCAAGCTGGGCAGCGTCGACATCCTGCAGTTCAAGGTCGAGGGCACCAGCGTGCACTTCCAGGGCAACGACACGCTCCTGCGGATCAAGACACTGTCTCTCAAGCTGCCATCCGGGCAGATGATCAAGGCCGAGCGTGGCGGCTGGCAGCGCACGAACGCGGACTACAGCCAGACATGGAAGTTCGATGCACCGCTGGCCAAGGGGGAGCTGCAGGCGCAGCTGTACGACGGCATGAAGACCGTGCGGCAACCGGTGCGCTTCGTGGTGGGTCGCCCCTGGTGAACTGAACCGCGCCGGGCGATTGGCAGTGCCACCTAGTCACGCGGGTGGCACCTTGTCCGCCGGTGCGGATGGGCAGGGCCTTGTACCGGAAACGGGTGTTGTGCAAGGCCAAGGCGCCAAGACTGAATCGCGCTGAAAGGAATTTTTGGCATTGGACCGTCTAGCCGCCCCGGTCATCCTGGGCACTGGCGCCGTCCATGCGGCTTACCAGCCGCTGCGGGGACCTAGGGACCCTCTGCACGAATCATCGCGCCGTGTGCATCTGCGGTCTCGGGCGGCCTGCGGCGTTGCCAATACTCGCAATAGCTACGGCTATGGCTGCGTTTTGCGCCTTGCACTCCTTCCCGATCCGCAGTGCAGACTTGGCAGCTCGATGCGTGCAGAGGATCCCTAACCAGACGCCCCCAGCAGCGCCGGCCGCGCATCCTTCGGGTCCTGCCGCTGCGCCCGCGCCACCGACATCAGGATGCCCAGGGCCATGCCCAGGGTGACCATGGCGGTGCCGCCGTAGCTGATGAAGGGCAGCGGCACGCCCACCACGGGCAGGATGCCGCTGACCATGCCCATGTTCACGAACGCGTAGGTGAAGAAGATCATCGACACCGCGCCCGCCATCAGGCGCCCGAACAGGCTGGTGGCGCCCACGGCGATGGCCAGGCCGCGCCAGACCAGCAGCAGGAAGCACACGTTCAGGAACAGGTTGCCCGCCAGGCCGAACTCTTCGGAGAACGCCGCGAAGATGAAGTCGGTGGTGCGCTCGGGGATGAACTCCAGGTGCGTCTGCGTGCCGGCCATGAAGCCTTTGCCCCACACCCCACCCGAGCCGATGGCGATCATGCCCTGGATGATGTGAAAGCCCTTGCCCAGCGGGTCGCGCGTGGGGTCGAGCAAGGTGCAGATGCGCTGCTGCTGGTAGTCGTGCAGCACCACCCAGCGCACGCCGTCGGCGCACAGCTGGTCGCCCAGCAGCACCAGCGTGAAGATGCCCACCCCCGCGATGAGCACGGGGGGCAGGACCAGCTTCCACGACAGCCCCGCAAAAAAGATCACCGACAGCCCGGCGGCGAGCACCAGCAGCGAGGTGCCCAGGTCGGGCTGCTTCATGATGAGCCCCACCGGAATGACCAGCAGCAGCCCAGCCGCCGCAAAGTCGAGCGGGCGCAGCGTGCCTTCGCGCTTCTGGAACCACCAGGCCAGCATCAGCGGCATGGCGATCTTGAGGATTTCGCTGGGCTGGATGACGATGCCCACATTGACCCAGCGCTGGGCGCCCTTCTTGGTGATGCCGAACAGCGCCACCGCCACCAGCAACGCCACCCCGGCGGCATACAGCGGCACGGCAAATGCCATGAGCTTTTGCGGGGGCACCTGGGCCACCATGAACAGGATGGCGCCCGCGATCAGCATGTTGCGGCCATGGTCGATGAAGCGCGTGCCATGGTCGAAGCCTGAGGAATACATGGCCACGAGCCCCGCGCAGGCCAGCAGCATCACCACCAGCAGCAGTGGCAGGTCGAACCCACGGAACAGAGGCATGAAACGCTGCGCGAGCGTGGGTTTGTCAAAAACGGCGGACATCCCCCGATTATCGGCGACCCCACCGGTTGCAGCAGCCGCAGCGGCATGGAGAGCGGATAACAAAACCCGGCGAAGCGGTTCTGGCCAAGCGCCGCGTCGCGGGCAGTACAAGGAGCACGACCAGACGCGGCAACGACGCCAGACAAAGTTTCGCTAGCCGCTACAAGCCCCCTCAACCCGCCTGCCTAAAGGCCATCACCGCCTGGTTGCGCAGGGTGCGCAGCAGGCCCAGGGCCTTGTCGTCCACCACGATGCCGCCGGGCGTGGACTGGTCGGCATAGATGAGTGCAAAGGTCTGCCCCTTGATCTGCAGGGGCAGCAGCAGGAACGAGGGGGCATCGAGCCCGCTGCGGTACCAGGCCGGCAGCCGGGCCTGCATGCGAGGCTCGGTGGCGTCGTTGATGAGCGTGTCCGCCCCCCGCAGGCACACCGCCGCGAACAGGTCGCCCGGCACCTTGAGCGGGACTTTCAGGGCGCGCACAGCCGCCTCGCTGCCCTCGCCCAGGCCGAAGCGGCCGGTCAGCATGTCGGTGCGCGCCTCGCGCAGGCAAAACACCATGCGGCGAAACCCGAGCGCCCGGAACATCGTCTCCAGGATCATGCGCAGCACGTCGTTGAGCTGAAAGCTCTCCACCATGGCATTGGTGATGTCCTGGATGCCGGCGGCCAGCACCTCGTTGATCTGGGCCACCGACACCGCGCTGCGGGCCTGCGACTCCAGCACCGCGGGCAGCGGCTGGGTTTCGCTCTCGCGCAGCTCGTGCGTCTTCAGCGCATCGTCCTGCACGGCCGCCCCACCCGCCGCGGCCCCCGCGGCCACGGGCAGCTTGAGCAGCCGCGCGGCCGGTGTGCCGGGGTCCACCCGCAGGTCCAGTGCCTGGGCCAGCGCCACCAGCTTGTGGCGGGCGCGCACGGTGGCGTCGGCAATGTCCTGCGCCGGCAGCGCCAGCGTGCGCGAATAGCGCGTGCCGACCTGGGCCAGGCGGGCATCTGCCTGGCCCGGCTCGCTCAGCAGCAGCGTATTGGCGACCTCGTTGGCCGCCAGGGCCACCCAGCGCAGCCGCTCCACGCCCTGCTCGGGCGCGCGCTGCATGGGCGATCCCAGCGGCTTGCGCATGCAGCGCTGCAGGCTGTCGGGCAGCGCCCAGACGCGTGCCACACCCACGCCCAGGTCTTCCAGCCCCAGGCCCAGCACCTGCAGCGCCGCGGACTCCTCGCCGCCTTCGATGCGGCCGGAAGCCACCAGGCTGCGGATCTGGCGGGCTTCCTCGGGGAAGTAGAACTCGCACAGCATGCGGCCCAGGTTCTGGAACATGGCGCCGATGAAGGCCTCTTCCGCCGCCTGGCCGGGCTCGCAGAGCTCGGCGGCCACCGAGCCGGCCATCATCGCGCGCAGGAATTCCTCGCGCATCTGGCTGGCATGGGCCTTGTCCTGCATGTGGTCCAGCAGCACCAGGCTGAGCGCCATGTTGCGCACGGCGTTGAAGCCCACCAGGCTCACCGCCCGCGACACGGTGCTGATGGTGCCGCGCCCCGCGTGCGCGTAGTGCACGCTGTTGACCAGGCGCAGCAGCTTGTTGGTCAGCGCCACGTCCTTCAAGATCTCGTGCGTGAGGTCGCTGATGCTGTCGTCCTCGGAATTGGCCACGCGCTGGATGCGGGCCACCGAGTCGGACAGCGCCGGAAAGTCGCTCTTGTGGCGCATGCGCCGCAGGAGGAAGTCGAGCGTGGCGTTGCTCGCGGCGCTGGACGCGCTGGCCGGTGCCGCCCAGGTGCGCAGCGCATCCCGAAAATCCGCGGCCGAGCCGTAGCGCTCGCCCGGCGCGCGCGCCATGGCACGCTGCAGGATGGCCCGCAGTCCATCGTCCACGCCCGGGCCCAGGTCCTGGGGCAGCTGCAGGGTTTCGTTGGCGATGCGGTACAGCGCCTGCCAGGTGTCCTTCTGGTGGATCAGCGGCTGGCCGGTGAGCATCTCCACCAGCACCAGCGCCGCGGAAAACACGTCCATCGCGGGCGACGGCGCCGCGCCCGCCGCGGCCTCGGGCGCCAGGTAGGCAGGCGTTCCGCTGGCCAGCTGCGCATCGGGCTCGGCCTGCACCGGGGCGGCCATGCCAAAGTCCATCACCCGCGCGTGGCGCTGGGTGTCGATCATGATGTTCGACGGCTTCAAGTCCCGGTGCACGATGCCGGCCTGGTGCGCGGCCTGCAGGCCATCGAGCACATCCACCATCAGCGCCACCGCGTCGTGCGGCGTGCAGCGCCCCTGCTGGGCCAGGTGTTCGGCCAGGGTCTTGCCCGGCACGTACTCGAACACGATGAAAGGCTGGCTCCCATGCACGTCGGCCTCGAACACGGGCACGATGAACGGGTGCGCCAGGCGCCCCACATGCCGCGCCTCGCGCAGCCACTGCTCCAGCACCGACGCATCCTGCTCCTGCACGGGGCGCATGAGCTTGATGGCCACCTCGCGCTGCAGGCGTGGGTCCAGCGCCAGCCAGACGGTGGCCTGGGCGCCGCGGCCGAGCATCTTCTTGAGTTCGAACCGGCCCACCGACGCAGGCGGCTTGTCGTTGTTGGATCCCAGGGCCCAGCGTTTGGCGGTGGAAAGCGGGGCAAAATCGGTCATGGTGGGGATCATTGCGGGCCCTTCGACACGGCGCCCATGCCCTGCATCTTATGCCCCGTCCCTGCGTTTTCGCAGCAGTGATTCCCCTGCCTTGTCGTTTTCTGCGCCATGACCACTATGCACCCCGACGCCCCCACCGCCACCCACCTTCTGTACCTGCACGGCTTTCGCTCGTCGCCCCAATCGGCCAAGGCCCGCCAGATGGCCGCGCACGTGGCCCGGCACCATCCGGGCGTGACCTGGTGGTGCCCGCAGCTGCCGCCCTCGCCGCGCGAGGCCATGGCGCTGGTGGCACAGGGCATTGCCCAGTGGCCCGGCGCGGCGATGGGGGTGGTGGGCTCGTCGCTGGGCGGCTTTTACGCCAGCTGGGTGGCGCACCACAAGGGGTGCCCGAGCGTGATGCTCAACCCTGCCGTGCACCCTGCGCGCGACCTGGCCCGCTACATCGGCGAGCAGACCAGCTGGCACGACCCGGCGGAGAGTTTTTACTTCCGGCCCGAATACATCGACGAGCTCAAGGCGATGGATACGTCAGGCCACCCACCGGCCAGCCGTGAGCTGGCCATCATCGCCAAGGGCGACGAAGTGCTGGACTGGCGCGAGATGGTCGCCCGCTACCCCCAAGCCCGCGTGCTGCTGCAAGAGGGCGGCGAGCATGCGCTGGTGAATTTCGAGGAATACCTGCCTGCTGTGGTGGAGTTCCTGGCGCTTTTTCAGCCTTCCGTTTGACAGGACTTCTATCGGAGAACTACGGTGTCACATCCCGGACGATCATATGGCCGCTTGTGAAACAGATCCGGGTGCTCTTGGTACCACCCTTTCATGGCCTGCATTGGCGTTCTGCTCTTGAGCGCTGACTGTGGCAACTGGTGGTTGTACAAGGCCACATAGCGCTGCAAGGTCTGCTCCATATCTTCACGGCTGTTGAATCGGTGGGTCTTCAGGACGTCCGCTATGCGGCCATTGAACCGCTCCACCATGCCGTTGGTTCTCGGGGTCCTGGGCCTGGTCAGCCGGTGCTCTATGCCCAGCTCCTGGCACAGTTGGTCGAACTCATGGTTGCCGCTGGGTTCGCGCTCCCGGCTGGCAAACAGTCGGTCTGTGAACTCCTTGCCGTTGTCTGTCAACAGCTTGTTGATCCTGATCGGGCAGGCCTTGTGAAGTGCTTTGAGAAAGGCCCTGGCACTGGCCGCTGTCTTGTTGGCCTTGAGCTGCACGAACACCCAGCGCGTGGCCCTGTCGATGGCCACGAACAGATAGCGCCTGCTGCTCTCGTCCTGCATCTGGGGCAGGTACTTCACATCCATGTGCACATAGCCTGGCTCGTAGCTCTTGAAGGCCTTGTGGGCTACCGCAGGCTGGTGGGGCTTGAGGGCGTTGAGGTTGCCCGCTCCATGGCGGCGCAGGCACCTGTCCAAACCTGAGCGTGAGACATCGGGGCTCAAGAACTCCCGCGTGACCGCAAGCAGGTCATCCAGGGGCAGCAGCAGGGTATGTCGCAAGTGAACCACACGGTCTCTTGCGCAGGCGTGAGCACCGTCTGCAGGCGATGGGCCGTGTGCGAGCGGTCTGCAAAGACATGGCGCTTCTTCCACTTGTAGACCGTCTGCTCGGTGATCCCAAAACGCTGGGCCAGGACACTGGCTGGTTCATTGCTGGCTGCGATCTCGGCGCGCACGGCGGGAGTGGTGCGGGCGTTCTTGTGCAGGGCTATCAACATGGCTTCACTCCCTGGGTGGATTGCAGAGACTCTATCAACTCCTTCAAAACAGCTCGGGCCATGAACAGTGGATAGCGTTTAGAGTCTATGCAATCATCCGGGATGCGACAACTACGGTCTTTGCAATGCCTGAGACGCGCCAGTACCTATGCGTGTGCCCGCGCTTTTCCATCGCAGATACTCGGTCGGATACGCTAGACGGTAGCGCTTTGTATGAAACGCAGCTTCCTCGTCCTTACCCAACATTGCAGCACTTTCGATCAATAACTCAATGACGCGTGGTTCTGGGGAAAAATGCAAAAGCTCTCGAGCCAAAATGAGAACTTGCGGTGCAGTATCTTGGGTCAAAGTGGTTGCGGATAACAACGCAAAATCCACCTGGTCTGAAAAAAACGGAGTGCCAGATACTTTGGCCATGGTGTCTTCACGAAAATGCGGTGGGCGAAGGGACGATGGCCGATATAACAGGCTGACCTTGTAGTAGTCCCAAGCGAGTATTCCCCCGAGGGCGCAGGCACCTAGCAAGACGATTGTTGCTACTGCCCTTGCGGCCGGTCCGGTAACCCATCGCGGCACTGCTCCTCGCCACAGCAACAGTGTCGCCGCCAGCAATGTAACGACCTGGAAAGGCCCATACCACAGGGGAAATTCCAGCATGCTGTGCACTCCCACAATGGCCAATATTCCCCAAGCTAGCTGACGTGCAGTGTCAGTCTCTCGCCACGGGCGTGCGCGCACGCACCAGATCAGTACCAATGAGCAGAGCGCGAAAGCTACCGGCAACCCCAACTCAACGGCTAAATGCAAAGGCAGATTGTGGGCGTTATCCAGCAGCAGACAAAATCGCTCGCCGCTATAAATGGTGACGTAATGTGCGTAGTCCAGTTCACCCCACCCCCAGCCCAGCCATGGTTTCTGTGCGATCAAGTGCAGCACATTCATCCATAGCACACGTCGACTATTGCAGCTCTGCTCATCCCCGTGGATGCGGTTAAACAAGCCGTCCGTAGTAAAGCCTGTCCAGGCTTGCAGCAACTGTGGCAGCAACCAAGCCGCCACTGCATACACCACCAACCCAGCCATGGAAAGTGCGATGGCCGCGCGACCGGAGCTTGCACGCCAGATCATTAGCAAGCCCACAATCAATAGCCACTGCAACGCGCCAGTACGCGATGCCGTTGCCGCACTGCCGATAACCAGCAGCACCAGCACCCAGGCCAAGAGCATCCCGACCAGCAAAGAGCACCAGCGCTGTCGCGCACGGATTGCCGTCTGCTGCTCCAAAATCTCACGCCGCTCTGCCAACAACCTTGTTTCGGACTTTGCTTCGATTTGCGCCAGTAGCCACAGCAATGCCCAACCACCAAGACTTAATAAAGTTGCCTGTTGGTTACGCTGTCGCAGGTTACCTATGGCTTGCCCATGCATGGAGCCCTGTATCCAGGGCGACAGTCCAGCGTCACCTGAAAAGTACTGAACCAATCCGATGGTGCCGCCCAAAATTGCTGCCAGCACAAGACCAGCCGCTACTTGCGAGGCAACAGCCGTCCGTGCCCAAGCTGCGCACTGCTCGCGTGTACGCGCGGCGACGCCCACCTGCGCGCGTACGAGCAGCATCGACCATAGGATCATCAAGACCAACCCGCAAGCCCAAGATGCGATCAGGGGCCAGAAATTGGCATTCGGGGCGTCGGTGTAGCCAAAAACGAAAGGAAGCGCCAAGGCCACCATGGATAGTGGAATGGCAATGGCGTCAAAAAGCATGGGCTACTCAAAATCGATACAGATGCAGCTAGGACGGCACCGCTGGGTAGTGAACATCATAGGGGCAGACACCACATCTTCTACACCGCCCCCGCACACTCTGTAGCCCACGGCCACCCATGGGACAATCCCCGCCATGCATGCACTGTTTGAAGAAGCCGGCAAATTCATGGCCGGCCGTATCCTGTCGGAGGCCGATACATCGGCCCAGGTAGAACTCGACTCCGGCAAGCGGGTCAAGGTCAAGGCCGCCAACATCCTCCTGAAGTTCGAAAAGCCCGCCCCGGCGGAACTCATCGCCCAGGCGCAGGACGTGGCCGAGTCCATCGAACTGGACCTGGCCTGGGAGTTCGCGCCCGAAGACGAGTTCGGCTTTGCCGACCTGGCGCGGGACTACTTCTCCGAGAACGCCACCCTGGTCCAGCAGGCCGGCGCCCTGTTCCGCCTGTACGACGCACCGCACTACTTCCGCCGCGCGGGCAAGGGCCGCTTCAAGAAGGCATCGGCCGAGATCCTGCAGCAGGCGCTGGCCGCCATCGAGAAGAAAAAAGCCCTGCTCGCGCAGATCGACGAGTGGGCCGCAGCGCTCGGGCGCGGTGAGTGCCCCCAGCCCATCCGCGACCAGCTCTACAAGATCTTGTTCAAGCCGGACAAGAACGCGCCCGAATACAAGGCCGTGGTGGACGCCAGCCGCGCCACGCACACCGCGCCGCTCGACCTGCTGCAAAAGGCCGGCGCCATCGACTCGGCCTATCAGTTCCACTGGAAGCGCTTTCTGTTCGAGAACTTCCCCAAGGGCACGGGCTTTCCGGCCGTCACGGCGCCCGTCATTGCCGACGAGTTGCCGCTGTCCACCGCGCAGGCGTACTCCATCGACGACTCGCAGACCACCGAAATCGACGATGCGCTGTCGGTGCAGGGACTGGGCACGGGCACCGTGGTGCTGGGCATCCACATCGCCGCGCCGGGCCTGGCGATCCAGCCGGGCAGCGCCATCGACCAGCTCGGCCGCGCGCGCCTGTCCACGGTGTACATGCCGGGCTACAAGATCACCATGCTGCCCGACGATGTGGTGCAGACCTACACGCTGGACGAGGGCCGCGCCAACCCGGCCGTGTCGCTGTACGTGACCATCGACGAAGCCACGCTGGAGTTCAAGAGCTCCGAGACCAAGCTGGAGCGCGTGCACGTGGTGGCCAACCTGCGCCACGACCAGCTTGACGCGGTGGTGACGGAAGAATGGCTGGCCAACCCGGCGTTCGAGCATGCAAACGACCCGCAGCGCTTGTCTGACCTGCGCCCCCAGCTATCATTTTTGCACCGCCTGGCCAAAGACCTCAAGGCCCGCCGCGAAGTCGTGCGCGGCAAGCCCGAGAACTTCAACCGGCCGGACTACAACTTCCGCCTGGTCGGCAACAACGGCGCAGAGCCCACGGGCGACGAGCAGGTGCAGATCAGCGTGCGCCAGCGCGGCGCGCCGCTCGACCTCATCGTGGCCGAGGCCATGATCGTGGCCAACAGCACCTGGGGCAGCTGGATGGCCGAGCTGGGCGTGCCCGGCATCTACCGCAGCCAGGCCAGCATGGCGCCCGGCGTGAAGGTGCGCATGGGGACCAAGGCGCTGCCGCACGCGGGCATCGGCGTGAAAGCGTATTCGTGGGCCACCTCGCCCCTGCGCCGCTACACCGACCTGGTCAACCAGTGGCAGATCATTGCCTGCGCCCGCCACGGCAAGACCGCCGCGCTGGCCGCGCCCTTCAAGCCCAAGGACGCCGACCTGTTCTCGATCATCAGCAGCTTCGATGCCGCCTACAGCGCCTACAACGGCTACCAGGGCGGCATGGAGCGCTTCTGGACGCTCAAGTACGTGGAGCAGAACGGCATCACCGAGCTGAATGCCACCGTCTTCAAGGAAGGTCCGGGCGGCAGCTTTTTGGTGCGGGCGGACGACATTCCGCTGGTCTTCCCGGTGCTGGGCGCGCAGAACCTGCCGCGCGGCGCGCGCCTGAAAGTCAAGCTGGGCGAGGCGGACGAGATCACCCTCGACATCCACGGCACCGTGATCGAGCGCCTGGACGATCCGGCCGATAGCAGCGACGACGGTCCGGTGGAGGACGCCGAGGAAGACGACGACGCCGTGGCCGGCCCGATCGCCATCGCGGTGGATGTGAACGAGGCCCCCGCCGAAGCCGCTGCGGCAGCCGCGGCTTCCTGACCGCCTGCAACAGCCACCGACAGCCCCGTAACACCCCCTGATAATTGCCGGCGATGAAACTCCCCGCCTTTCTCCGCACCTTCAGCACGCTGCAGCTGGCGCTGGGCGTGTCCATCGCCGTGCACGCTGCGCTGATCTCGGTGCGCTTCATCGACCCCGAGGGCTTCAACCGCGTGTTCCAGGACACGCCACTCGAAGTCATCCTGGTCAATGCCAAGTCGAACGAGCGCCCGGACAAGGCCCAGGCGATCGCCCAGTCCAACCTGGCAGGCGGCGGCGATGCCGAGAAGGGCCGGGCCACCAGCCCCCTGCCCTACTCGGCCCTCACCGCCATCGGCGACGACTTCGAGGAAGCGCAGCGCAAGATGGACGCGATGCAGGAGCAGCAGGCCCAGTTGCTGGCCCAGTTGCGCAAACAGCTGGCCACCCTGCCCGAGCCCGACCCGCGCAAACCCAGCCAGAGCGCCGAGCAGGTGGCCGAGCAGGAAAAGCGCCGCCAGCTCGTCAAGCTGCTGGCCGAGATCGAAAAGCGCATCAACGAAGAAAACTCGCGCCCCAAGAAGCGCTACATCAGCCCCGCCACGCGCGAGGAGGCCTACGCCATCTACTACGACGGCCTGCGCCGCAAGGTGGAAGACAAGGGCACCGAGAACTTCCCCGAACAGGGCGGCAAGAAGCTGTACGGCGAGCTCACCATGATCGTCACCGTCAACCACGACGGCCGCGTGCTTGACACCGAGATCGTGCAAAGCTCGGGCAACGCCACCCTGGACCGCCGCGCCGAGGCCATCGCCCGCGCCGCCGGGCCCTTTGGCACCTTCGACGCCGACATGCGCAAGAAAGCCGACCAGATCGCCATGGTGGCGCGCTTCAAGTTCACCCGGGACCAGACGCTGGAGACGAGTGTGAGGTAGCTCCCCCCTGAGTCGCCTGCGGCGTCTTCCCCCCGGGGGGACGCTGCCAGCGGCCTGGCAAAGCCAGTTCCGCGGCAGCCCTCGCCCGGCACCGCCCCCTGCATGCAGCCCCCGTTGTTGTTGTTCCCATGACCTCTTCGTCTTTCCCCGCTGATCTGTACTGCGTGATGGGCAACCCGGTAGCGCACAGCCGCTCACCGGCCATCCACGCCCGCTTTGCCGAACTGACGGGCGAGCCCATCGCCTACGAGCGCCGCCTGGTGCCCATGGACGGCTTCGCCCAAGGGGTGCGCGAGTTCGCGGCCCAGGGCGGGCGCGGCTGCAATGTCACCGTGCCGTTCAAGATCGACGCGCCGGGCCTGGCCACCGAATCCAGCGCGCGCGTGCAACTGGCAGGTGCGGCCAATACGCTCACCTTCCGCGCGGACGGCAGCATCTACGCGGACAACACCGACGGCCTGGGCCTGGTGGCGGACATCACCCGCAACGCCGGCGTATCGCTGGCCGGGCGCGACGTGCTGCTGGTGGGTGCGGGCGGTGCCGCGGCCGGCGTGCTGGGCCCCCTGCTGCTGGCAGGCGTGCAGCACATCACCGTGGCCAACCGCACGTTGGAGAAAGCCCAGGCGCTGGTGCAATCGCACAGCGCGCTGGCAACGCTACAAAAATCAGAGCTGCTGGCGCTTACCCCGCAAGCGGTAGAGGCCGATTTCGATGTGATCATCAACGCCACGGCCACCAGCCTGGCCGGCGCGGGCGTGCCCGTGGGGGCCCACGTGCTGCGCCCCGGCAGCCTGGCCTACGACATGATGTACGGCCCCGCCGCGCAGCGGTTCCTCGACTGGGCCCGCCAGCACGGCGCCACGCCGCGCGACGGGCTGGGCATGCTGGTGGAGCAGGCGGCCGAGGCGTTCCTGCTGTGGCGCGGTGTGCGCCCGCCGTCGGCGCAGGTGCTGCAGGAAATGCAGCAGGCCGTTTGAGCAACGGGTCGGCATGAAGCCCCTCGAACCATTCACGCTGAGCGTGTCTGAGCGCCGCGCGAGGCGTCGACCCGCTCAGCCCGAACGGTTTTGCAAGCGCAGGCCCATCCATCTACAACACCCAACACAGAGAAAAACGCTCCAATGAAAGCCGTGCTGCGCTGGCTGGGACTGGTGGTGCTCGCGTTCGTGGCGCTGCAGCTGTTCTTCGTGGTCCGCATCGCGGCCATGACCGTGATCGACCCGGAATCCACCAGCTTCCAGCGCTCGGAAGCCTGGGCCCAGCTGTCCAGCACCGGCCATGTCCGCTGGCGCCAGGAATGGGTGCCGTATGCCGGCATCTCCGACACCCTCAAGCGCGCCGTGATCGCATCGGAAGACGACGGCTTCGTCAGCCACGACGGCGTGGACTGGAACGCCATCGAAAAAGCCTGGGAGCGCAATGCCAAGGCCGAGGCGCAGGCGAGCAAAGCCCAGGCCCGCGCGCCCGACCGCCCGCAGCGCGCGCCCAAGATCCGCGGCGGCTCCACCATCACGCAGCAACTGGCCAAGAACCTGCTGTTGTCGGGCGAGCGCACCCTGCTGCGCAAAGGCCAGGAGTTCGTGCTCACGCTGCTGCTGGAGCAACTGCTCTCCAAGCAGCGCATCCTGGAGATCTACCTCAACAGCGTGGAATGGGGCGAAGGCGTGTTCGGCGCCGAGGCGGCCGCGCAGCACTACTTTCGCAAAAGCGCCAGCAAACTCAGCGCCGGCGAAGCGGCCCGCCTGGCCGTGATGCTGCCGGCCCCCAAGCGGTTTGAAAAAGCCCCCGGCTCGGCCTACCTGGCCGGGCGCACCCGCACGATCATGGCGCGGATGGGGAGTGCGGAGCTGCCGTGAACATGGCGCCCGCGCGTCGCTGCAACGGCTGGCCGCACATCACCCCGCCAGATCAATCTGACGCCGCCGCACCAACCGAAGCACCACCGGCACATCAGGCCGCAGCGTCACGTGCAGCTGGGGCGCACACGCCACCGCAGGCTCGGGCTGCTGCAGCGTGTAGCGCTGCAGCAGCATCGCCGCCAGCAGCGTCATCTCCAGCATCGCAAAGTGCTGCCCGATGCACACGCGCGGGCCCACGCCGAAGGGGATCCACGCGCCCTTCTCGATGGGTGCCGCCCCCTCCAGAAACCGCTCGGGCACGAACCGGTCGGCCTGTGCGAACCAGCGCTCGTCCCGGTGCAGCACCCACGGGGTGATGCGCAACATGGCGCCCCGCGGCACGGCCATGCCGCCCAGCGTGATGGGCGCGGTGGTGCGGCGGGTCATCAACGCAGCCACAGGCGGGTACAGGCGCAGCGCTTCCTTCAGGGTGGCGGTCAGCCAGGGCAATTGCGCCATGTGCTCGGGCCCCGGCGTGCCGCCTTGCAGCACGGTGTCCACCTCGGCCTGCGCGCGCCGGGCGGCCTCGGGGTGCTCGGCCATCAGGCGGCTCCACCACAGCAGGGCAGTGGCGCTGGTCTCGTGGCCCGCCTGAAAGCTCACCATGCACTGGTCGAACACCTCCTGCGGCGATAGCGGCTCGCCGGTGGTCTCGTCGTGCAGTGCCAGCAGCATGTGCAGCAGGTCGGCGCGCTCGGGCGCTGGCGGGCCTTGCGGAGCGCCTTTTTCTTGCCGGCGGACATCGATGTGCCGCTGCACCAGGCCGCGCAGGGCCTTCAGCGCGCGACGCTTGGCGGCCTTGCCGGGCAGGGGCAACCAGTCGGGCAGCGTGAACGGCATGAACATTTCGCGGAACGCGGCGGCCGACAAGGTCTGCGTGGCCCAGGCCGCATCGCGCGCATCGGCCTGCGCCGATTCGCTGAACAGGGTGCGCAGGATCACGTCCATGGCCACATCGGTCCAGAGCGTGTCCATGGTCACCAGGGCCTCGGCCTGGCCTGCGGGCACGGCTGCGTCGAGCGCGGTCTGCGCCGCGTCGGTCATGAGCTGCGCGTAGCCCGCCACGCGCCGGGGGCTGAAGGCCGGCATCAGCATGCGCCGCTGGCGCTGCCAGGTGTCGCCTTCGGTCACCAGCACGCTCTGGCCGAACACCTGCTCGAACACGGCGATGCCGCGCTCCCAGCGGATGAGCGAGTCGGCGTGGGTGACAAGCGCCTCGCGCACCAACGCGGGCGACATCAGGTCCCAGGCATCTTCGTTGACGATGCGCATGCGGGTCAGATCGCCGTGGTCGCACTGCAGGCGCTGCACGAAGCCCAGATAGTCCGACCGCATGGCACGCAGCAGGGGCAGGCCCCACCATCGGTGGGGCGGGCCACCGGCTTTCAACGTGGGCGCGCTGGACGCTGGAGCCGCCAAAGAGGCCGAAGATGCACCAGGCAGGGGGGTGTGGACGGACGTGGTTGGGTTCATGCCGCCGATGGTGCGGGGCGATCGCGCGGCGGTCTTGAACGAATTCGACATCCGCACTGGCCTACACTCGCCGCGCATGGCCACCCTGGTTTCCTCTGCCGCACGCCAGCCCGACGGGCTGATCCCTTCGGGCCAGCTCTGGCTGGCACGCCCCACGCTCGCGGCCTGCCTGCGCGGCACCATCGTGCGCAGCACGGTGGGCCATGTGCTCAGCGACGAGGACCGCATCAACCGCTTTCCGGCCACGCCGCTGTGCAGCCTGAGCTGGTGGTTTGCCGGCCGCAGCGAACACCTGGTGCCCCAGCGGCCCGACACCATGGCCGACCTGAACAGCCCGCGCGAGGCCTACCCCGGCCGCTGGGTTCTGGCAGGCCCGCAAACCCGCCCCAGCAGCAGCCATTGCGCCGGGCCCACCCACGCGATGATGGTGATGTTCATGCCCGATGCGCTGCACCAGCTCACCGGCCTGGAGCCGCAGGCGCTGACCGACCGCATGGTGGACGCGCAGACCCTGCTGCCGCCGGAGTGGATCGCGATGTGCGAGGCCGTGCAGCGCCAGGCTGACGACGCTGCCCGCCTGGAGTGCCTGGAAGACTTTCTGGAGCCCCGCTGGCAGGCCTGCCGCCCCACGCAACCGCTGCACACGCAACGCTACGGCGACTGGGCCGCGCACCTGGCGCAGCGCGCGGCCATGTCCGCTCCGGGCCGCAGCCTGCGCCAGCTGGAGCGGCGCATCAAGCGCTGGGCCGGGCTGCCGCTGCGCGAGCTGCGCGGCTTCGGCAAGGCGGAGCAGGCGTTCTTCGACACCATCGCGGCCGACACCGCAGGCGAGTCGGTGAAGTGGGCCGACGTGGCCGCCGGTGCGGGGTTTTCAGACCAGTCGCACCTGTGCCGCGTGACGCGGCGCATCACCGGGTATGCGCCGCAGGCGCTGTACGAGGGCATCCACCGGGAAGAGGCTTTCTGGGTGTACAGGATCTGGGTGTAGCGGCGGTTGGTACTGGATGGGCAGGTCGCAGCTGTCTATTGCTCGTCTGTGCAGCAAACGCCATGCTGCAGGGTGATCACGGTCCTGGTTTGTCGAGTTCTGCATCTGTCTGCGCTCGTTTTTTTATCTGTTGCAATTTGCCCCCATCGCGCAGCCCGGTCTGTACACGCCGCGGGTCTGGCATTCCAATCGGCGACACATCCAAAAACGCCATGCAATTTCCGATTGTTCAAAAACTCAAACTGATAGTTTTGTGCTTGTTGGCAGAAGGCATTTACTACATCCTGGCGCTCGTTCCCGTCGTGCCATTCACGCTGCTCAGCGCCATCTTTTATCCGCCCACCACTGCGCTGATGATCGGCGCCACGCTTTTTCTGGTGGTCGTGTGGGCGATCCAGCCAGACCCTATCGACGACCGGGATGCGATGGCCGTCGCGCCGGGCAGCGTGCTGCACCAGTGGGTCCACGCGCTGTCGGCGGCCGTGGACGGGGGCAGGATTCACCGCATCGTGTTGACCGACGAGGTCAACGCTTCGGCCTACGTATCGCCCGGGTTCATGGGGCTGGGCGCGCGCCGAACCCTCCGCATCGGACTGCCCCTGCTGCAGTGCCTCTCCAGCCATGAAGTCAAGGCTGTGGTGGCGCATGAGCTCGGGCACTTTTCACGGCAGCACAATCGGGCGGGCCACTGGGTCTACCGCGTCAGGTACAAGTGGGGCATTTATCTGCTGGCACACAGGTCCGATGCGGACGGGTTCATCCAGTCGGCGCAAAAGCTCGTGGCCCGCTGGTTCATTCCGTACTTCCTGCGCCAGTCTTCTGCCTGGTCACACCAGTGCGAATACGAAGCCGACGCCTGCGCCCAACGCGCGGGCCTGGCCGGCAGCTTGATCGATGCGCTGGTGAAGATGGAGCTGCACCAGCACATCGAGCAGCATGCGATGCAGCAAGACTGGGTGCAATGGAAGCTCCAGTCGGACTCCCCGCCCCCGAACATCCTGGAGACCACCCTCGAACACATACAGCGCTACGCCGCGCCGGCCTTCGCCCCGATGCTGGCGGCGGCCCAGGCGCGCCCCACACGCCTGTACGACACCCACCCCCGCCTCCAACAGCGCGCAGACCACCTTTGCGTCACCATCGAGCCGCCGCAATGGCATGGCGTCTGCGCGGGTGCCGAAGCCTTTCCGAACGACTGGGCGTCCATCTTTCAGGCGCACCAGGCGGCATGGGTGGGCAAGCACCGGGATGCATGGTACTTCGCGCACTACCGCTTGCGCTGGCTGCAGGCCCAGGCCGATGCCCACCCGCACGACGTGGCACTGCAGGCCGTTGCCATGGCGTCACTGTCCACATCCACCACGGCAGTGGACGCGCTGAGGGCACTGGTGGCAGACCATCCTGCCAACGCTTACCTGAACTATGAACTCGGCTGTGCCTTGCTCGACAGCGACGATGAGGACGGCGTCGACTATCTGCAGGCCGCCGTCCGGCTGAACAAGAAGATGGCGGTGCCAGCGCTGCGAAGGATCTCCGAGCACCGCTTGCAACGCGACTGCGCGCAAGCCATCGAACGGTCCATCCGAAAACTGGACGCCGCGTTGCGCTGGACAGACGCCTTCTTCGATCGGGACCTCTGGAGCCGGTTCGCCAACGAACCGCTGGAGCCTCTGCCGGCCGCGGCCCGGGGGCTGTTCCGCGATGCGGTCCGCGCAAACCCACGGATAGACGGATGCTGGGTGGGTAGCCTTCAATCCAGGCCCATCGACGGGCACCAGTTCAAAATCAATCTGGTCGTGTTCCGCATGGATGGGTCGAGTGAACTCTCGCCCCACCATACCGAAGACCGCATGAAAGCGCACATGGCTCACCTGCTGGAGACGGTGACCAGGCCCGATGAACTCACCTGCGTGAAAGCGGTGTTCTACACCGAGCCGTTGAACCCCCGGCTCCTGCAGAACATCAACAAATACCCAGAGGTGTGCATTGCGCAACCTCTGGGCGCCTTGAACCAGAACGTGATCAGAATCGACGTGCTCTGAACGTGCTTTGATACAGGCCGAGCCGGTGGCTCGCGTGTAGCAACGCCTGCAGCCAGCGCGCCGATTCCGAAGCGCCTCACCCCATGATCGCGCCCTTGACCATGCTCATCACCCCGATCGCAGGGTCGACGGCCTTGAACACGCCCACGGCGCCGGTCACGGCATCTTTGGTGCGGCCGGCATCGGTGAGCGCGCTTTCGTGCAGTTCGGTGGCCGAGGCCGTATCTTTGCCGTCCAGCGAGCGGATCAACGCGGACGCCACCAGCCCGCCGTCCGGATCGAGTTCCGTGCGGCCACCGGATGGTTCCTTCAAGGCCATCACATCCCCGCGAACCTCGTCCAAACTCTCTTGCAGCAGTTCGCGGTCCATGTCGTCCGTCAACAACCCGCCGACGGTGGAAGCCACAGCCACCGCTGTGCCGACCGACGACGCCACCTTGCCGGCCAGGTCGTACGCCGTGGGCAGGCCCGACATCCCTGCGCTGACGACGACCGAAGCCACTGCCAGGCCCACGCCCACCGTGATGCCCGTCCATTTGGCGGCCGTGGCGGCCGTCTCCGGGCTGATGCCGCCGCGCGTGAGCACGCCGTGCACCACGTTGGCCACGATGCTGTTGCCCATGGGCAGCTTTTCGTACGGCGGCGGCCTGTGGTCGGCAATGGCTTCCATGTTGCGCATGTTGCGGTAGGCGCAGACGGCGTCGCCGGTGGAGACCGCGAAGTTCACGCAGGCCAGCGCCAGCAGCGGCGTGGCGCCGCCGAACGATATCGCCGTGAGGCCCACGGCCACACCCACCGCCACCGCCGAAAGCGCCACGCCCAGCGCCTTTTTCCAGAACGATGTCTTGGCGACATCCACGCCCTCTTGCCGGGCCTGCAGCAGCTTGTCGCCAGCCGCCAGCAGCTTGGTCTTGGCAGCGTCTGCCCGCGAAGGTGTCGAGGTCGTCGCGCCTTCGCGGACGGGCTCGGAGGCTACCGAGCGCACACGGTCTGCCTGCCCCGCCGTCACATCGCTGCGCGGTGGCGGGGGCAGCGTCAGTGAAACGGGTGCCTGCGTCGCAGCCGCCTGTGCCGTGCTGGCGGTTTGCTGCGCGGGCCCGCTGCCCGTGGTCGAGAACAGATTGGCCGGCCGGCCCATTCCTACGCCGATGGGGGAGCTCATGCTGCACCTCCGGTCAGGCTGGACAGGCGGGCTTGCGCGTGGGCGCGCACCAGGTGGTGCTCGGGGCTCAGGTAACTCAACTGGATGCAGGCGCGGAACGCTTCTTCGGCTTCCTGGGCGTTGCCCATCGCTTCCATGCATTCACCCAGGCGCAGGATGCAGCCCGCATTGGTGGCGTCCATCAGCAGCGCCTGTGCGTAGTGCTGTGCGGCCGCCTCATGGTGCCCCAGCATCTGCAAGGCCAGCGCATAGGCGAACTGAAAGCGCGGCTCCCAGGCGTCGTGCGTCACCAGCAGGAGCAGGTCTTCCACCGCGTCCTGCGCGCGGCCCTCGGCCAGGTGCTCGTAGGCCACGGCATAGAGCGCCTCCAGGTCATCGTCGGAAATCCCCTTGACCGAGGCCAGGGTGATTCCATGGTTGACGAAAGCATCGGCGATGCCTTCCGGGGTGCTGAGGTCGACGTGGTTTGCGTCGGATGTGGGGTTCATGGTCGTGCTCCTGCCTGGTCAATCCAGTGACCACTGAGTAACAGGCGGACGCCGGGAGTTCCTCACCCGGCGACTTCTTTGCGTGCAGCCCCCATCCAGCAGCACCCCGCCCTGCCGTGCGCACCCCGCCCCGTATGATCCCGCCCATGCTTGCCAAGTTGATGAGTCTTCTCCTGCTGGGGATCGTGCGGTTTCTGACCGGTTCCCAGGCCCGCTGGTATGGCTGCCCGCCCAAGGCCGAGCAGCGCATCTATTTCGCCAACCACCAGAGCCACGCCGACATGGTGCTGATCTGGGCCGCGCTGCCCGAGGAGCTGCGCAGCATCACCCGCCCCATCGCGGCCAAGGACTACTGGACCAAGACGCCGTTTCGCCAGTGGATCACCACGGCCGTGTTCAACGCCGTGTATGTGGACCGGCAGGCCACGCCCGCGCGCCCGCCCGCTGCGGCGGCCCCGATGGCTCCTGTGGCTGCGGCAGCCGCGGGCGTGACCGATGCCGCGGCCACGGCACCGTCAGACGCAGACACCGCGATGGCCGGCGGCCCCGACCCGTCGCCCGAAGCCCCACCCCGCGCGCCCACCCCAGAGGAGCTGCGCGCGGCCTTGCCTGAATCGGACCCGCTGGCACCGCTGGTGCGTGCGCTGGAGAGCGGCGACTCGATCGTGATCTTTCCGGAAGGCACGCGCGGCCACGGTGATGAGCCGCAGCCGTTCAAGTCGGGCCTCTTCAAGCTGGCGCAGATGTTCCCGCAGGTGGTGCTGGTGCCCGCCTGGATCAACAACGTGCAGCGCGTCATGCCCAAGGGCGAAGTGGTGCCGGTGCCCATCCTGTGTTCGGTGACGTTCGGCGCGCCGATTGCGCTCGAATCCGGCGAAGAACGCCGCCCCTTCCTCGACCGCGCACGCCGCGCGGTGATCGCCCTGCGGGAAGTTTGACCACCATGAACGACTTCCTTCGCAATCTCACCGCCACGCAGCAGATCGGGGCGCTCTTCCTGGCCGTGTTCGGCATTCTTTCGATCGTCACCGTGTGGGCCTTTGTGCGCAATCTGCGCGAACATGCCAGCGACGACCCGCAGGCCGAAGCCCGCGTCGTGGAGGCCAAGCGCTTCTGGGGGCTGCTCAAGACGTCCTGGATGATGGCCACGGTGTTCTGGGTGGGCTGGGTGCTGGGCGAGACCGTGGCGACGGTGCTGTTCGCCATCGTCGCGTTCTTTGCGCTGCGCGAGTTCATCACGCTGTCGCCCACGCGGCGGGGCGACCACCGCAGCCTGGTGCTGGCGTTCTTCGTGGTGCTGCCGCTGCAGTTCTGGATCGTGGGCAGCAAGCACTTCGATTTGTTCACCGTGTTCATCCCTGTCTACGTGTTCTTGGCGATCCCCGTGGTGAGCGCGCTGGCCAACGACCCGCAGCGCTTTCTGGAGCGCAATGCCAAGCTGCAATGGGGCATCATGGTCTGCGTGTACGGCATGAGCCACGTGCCCGCGCTGCTGCTGCTCGACTTTCCGGGCTACAAGGACAAGGGTGCGTTCCTGGTGTTCTTCCTGGTCTTCGTGGTGCAGACCTGCATGGTCGTGCAGCACCTGCTGGGCCGCCGCTTTCCGCACAAGCCTGTGGCACCACAGGTGAGCCAGAGCTTTCAATGGACCAGCTGGCTCGCCGGCGTGGCGGTCGGCGGGCTGATGGGCGGGCTGCTGACCTTCATCACCCCTTTCAAACCCGGCCAGGCACTGGGCATGGCGCTGCTGGCCTGCGTGGCCGGCAGCCTGGGACACCTGGTGATGAAGGCCCTGAAACTCGACCGCGGCATCACGAGCTGGGGCATGCAGGGCATGTCGGTCACCGGCGCGGGCGGCCTGCTGGACCGGGTGGACGCGCTGTGTTTTGCGGCACCGGTGTTCTTCCACTCGGTACGGTGGTACTTCGGTTTATAAGAGAAAAAGCCTTCTACGCTTGATAGACAGGCGCTAGCAGCTACAAAAATAATAGCAAAACAATAGCAATGCGAATTCTCGGCATCGACCCTGGCCTTCAAACCACCGGCTTCGGCGTGGTGGACATGGACGGCCACAAGCTCAGCTACGTGGCCAGCGGGACCATCCGCACCACCACGCTGGCGCTGGGTGACCTGCCCGGCCGCCTGAAGATCTTGTTCGACGGCATCACCGAGGTGGCGGCCCGCTACGAGCCCGACGTGGCCTCGGTCGAGATCGTGTTCGTGAACGTCAACCCGCAGTCCACCCTGCTGCTGGGCCAGGCGCGCGGCGCGTGCATCACGGCCCTGGTGGCCAGCAACCTGCCGGTGGCCGAGTACACCGCGCTTCAAATGAAAAAAGCCGTGGTAGGCCACGGCCGCGCGGCCAAGAGCCAGGTGCAGGAGATGGTGCGCCGGTTGCTGCATTTGCCCGGCCTGCCGGGCACCGACGCGGCGGATGGCCTGGGCATGGCCATCACCCATGCGCATGCGGGGGCCGCCATGGGCCGGCTGGGTGAGGCGGCCACGCTGAATCGGCGGCAGCATGCGATGTACAAGGGTGGGCGGAGTTATTGAGGCAGGGGGAAGGGTCAGAGGTCAACGCTCTGAGGTTGAGGTCAAAGGAAAGACCGCAGATGCCTAAGGCAGGCACGCCAGCTGCTGTGAACCGGGCGGGCGGATGGCCATCTTGCCCCCTTCGCCCCATGCTCAGCACGTCAGGGCATGCACTGCGTCATCCATCGCAGTAACCAAACTTGCCCGCTGGCTTCGCCGCCAAGTCTTTCCCTACTTTGCGCGCCAGGGCCACGGCTTCGCGCGACGCTGTGAAATGCGACCCCACACCACCCCAGTAAAAACCGTTGGGGCCGCGACAGAGCATCACGATGGCGGGCTTTGTAGACAGGGCCGTGCTGTCTCCGCGGTCGACAACCACCTCATAGCGGACCCGCTTCATGGGCTTGCCGCGCAAGGTGGCGACCACGCGCCCTTCGTAGACATGGCGCTCTTCGGTCATCGTGCGGCCTTCGTCCGGGTCATAGAGCCCGGTCGGCACATTCGGGCTGGGGACAGGCACGATGGTGAGGCGGGTGTGCACGATCACCACGGTGTACGGGGTCATCGCCATGGCGTGGGCGAGCCCCTCTTTTTCAGTCTCGTCCATGGGCACGGGAGGCTCTGGCTTCCAGACGAATTCGGGCATGTGCTGGCCGGCATAGCTCGTCATACATGCCAAGGTCAATGCCAACACGGAACCGCAGCGCGCAAGCCCTCGCAACGAGCCGCGATTCCCGCACGGCCTCGGGGAGCCGTCAGAGCAACTCACAATCTCTTCGGCATAGCCGACATCCATCAACACGCTCGAACGGTTTGTCATCTTCATCTATTGGTACTTGGCTGTGTCTTGGCGCTTAATTTTTTCTACAGCGTCACGTGGAGCCGCCTTGCATCACCGATAAGGCAAGCAGGCTGTCGGTCCGGATCAGCCAGCAAGCGCAATTCAGCCTCATGCAGTACCACATTCAATCGCCCGCTTCGCTCAAGCGCACTGCGCACAGTTTGCCAGCCAGGATCGGTTTCGCTGATCGCGGTGGGTGTGCCATCGACAAGCGAGCCCCACAAGACCCATGTTTCGCCGACGAACCCTGCGTGAGAAGCCAGGTCAAGACGCACCAACTGGTCAATGAGCGCTGGTGATATGGGCAGCAGCGTTTGGCTTGATGAACTATATCTACGGTGGGTCTGCTTGGCGATAGTGTCCAGAAAGTAGCGATTTATCTGATTGATCCAGTTTGTCAGCATTTCTCATTCTATGCAGCAAATCGAAATTCAAAGATCCTAATCGACGCGTCTGAATGACCTGTCATCAATAACCCATCCCTCGCCCCTTTCACAAATTACCTTTTTATATCCAGCAGCCTTTGTAGCCTCCCACTGCGAGGACAATCTGCAAATCTCACCAGGCGATATGTAGAACAGAATTTTAAAACTATCATCATTTCTATATACCTCCACACGCTCAATTGCTTGCCACTTGCCCTGCGGCAAATCTTGACAACCAAAAAATAATACGGATGTTAATATTAAAAAAAGAAACTTCATTGACTTTTTATTTTATTGTAATTAACCCTTTTCACTAGCCGATTGGACCTGGAGACTACAATCAACAATTCCTTTGGGGTGACAGCGTTAGATGAGGTCGGATTATGCTGAAATCTGGGATCGTGCGCGAGAATTCCAATAGACTCCAGCACTTCAGCAACATTAGTTGAACAGCTATTCGAAATAATATCATACGACTTTTGCTCAGCAACTCTTCGCTCAAGATCTTTTTTCGTTGCTCTTTTTTCCCGCGATGAAACCTTCAACACCAATCCAACAAAATCTCGAATAAAGCTATTGCTCTGCAGGTATTTATCCCTTTCGGTAATTGCATATCTCGAATGTGCACGCGTATAAATTAGTTCGTCTACATCTATGGCAGCGTGCCCCCATTGAGAACCAGGGCTCAAAATCATTGCATCAAAAATCAATACCTCAATTGCCTGATCCTGAACATCAGACAACATTGCTTCTTTGGCTTGAGCCTTGCGGTGGTAGCCGAATATTTCGGGCCGCATGTTGAGATTGCGCAGCGTCAAACTGCGAGGCTCTATTCGCCCATGCGTCACGTAGGGGATAGACCCAGCATTTTGGAATGCCTTAATTTCATCGACGAGCTTTGAAGAAAAAACGCCGTCGACGCTGACGGACGGGGCGCCCGGCACTTCTCCAAGGTGGTTCTTCAATAGCTTCTGGATGATCTTTACATCATTTGGCTTGTTGGCAGCTAACGCTCCCACTGGAGCAGAAATGTCGAGATTATTCATGCTCGCACCATTTTTTCGAACAGACCGCACAGTCGCGAATTGGCAAGTTTTCCGATGATGCTGATATCGGCGGACACGGCTTTGCGCGGCGTGCTAGTGCACGGCGCAGCTTGGATGCGGGATTTGCTGCGACCCTTTTTGATATGGCCAATTTCATGGCTGATCGCACACAGGCCGGATTTGAGCTTGCTCAGGTGCACGGTGTAGGGGTTGCGTGGGGGAGCGATGCGGTTCTGGCAGTCTCTTTCTGCGGCCATCCTGGCGAATTGCGCCCATACGGGAATGACTGCGCTTACGCCAGATGCCAAAGTGGCGAGCGTGAACTGTGGATGGCGGTCCATCGGGAATCCCTCTTAGCTTTCAGTTGGTATTTTTGGTGCGCTGAGGCTGTCATGCACAGCCAATCAATGCGCGCCGGAGAATATCCACTGAAGACGGTTTTTCTAGAATTTCCCGTGTCTACAGATGTAAGAGCCGTGCATCAGCGGTCGCAGGGGCTCGCCACCAAACACAATGCTTTTTTAGTCAGCACTTTGGTGCAAAGCACTTTGAGAATCAAACGGTCAGTTCACCGCCCCAAACCCCGCTTGAGCTCCTTGAGCAACAACAACACCTGGTTCGACGCATGCCGGCAGCTGCTGTTGAGCAACTGCACCGCTTTTTGCCGCTCCCCCGCCTGGAACAGCGTCACGACATCGGCCGCCTGCTGGTGAAAGTACTTGTGCCGCGCGACCAGCATCGCGAACGCCGGAAAATGCCCCAGGCGCACCTTGCCGGTGCCGTAGAGCCAGCGGCCCAGGTCGCAGCGGTCGTCCTGGCAGATGCGCTCGGGGCGCATGACCTCTTGCGAACGGCAGTTGACCATGTCCTGCAGCTGCAGGCGCCACCGCTCGTGGCTGGCGATGGCGGCGTCGATGTCGATCTCGGTCATCAGCATCGATGCGTACTCGGCATCCAGCACCAGTTCGCTGCCGTTTTCCTCCAGGGCCCAGGTGGTGTCGGGGCTGGTGGGATCTTGTTCCTTGATCTTGAACAGGCGGCTGAAAAAACCCATGCTAATTACCGGTAAAAGCCTCGTGCACGGGGCCGAAAATCGTCCCGCCAGAAATGCCTTGAAACATTTTGTGTCGCTTGCGCATTTTTGGCTATCAAAAAATTGCGCCGTGCCTGTTCGGCCCGAAGGCAACCCTTCTGGCGCAGCCGGCTCTGGTGACCCTGCCGGCACAAATACCTTGCGCGCAAGACAATAGGTGCATGACTTCCACTGCCCCCCGTTCCGCTTTGTCCATGCTTGACCTGGTTGCCGTCCGCGAAGGCGGCACGGTGGCCGAGGCGCTGCAGATCGCCCTGCGCACCGCACAACATGCTGAAAAGCTGGGCTTTGCCCGCTACTGGCTGGCGGAGCACCACAACATGTCGGGCATTGCCAGCTCGGCCACAGCGGTGCTGGTGGGCCACATCGCGGGCGGCACGTCGCGCATTCGCGTGGGCTCGGGCGGGGTGATGCTGCCCAACCACGCGCCGCTGGTGGTGGCCGAGGCCTTCGGCACGCTGGCCGAGCTGTACCCGGGCCGCATCGACCTGGGCCTGGGCCGCGCGCCGGGCACCGACCCCGCCACCATGCGCGCGCTGCGCCGCAGCCGGGTGGAGACGGCCGACGACTTTCCGCAGGACGTGGCCGAGCTGCAGCGCCTGCTGGCGCCCGAGGTGCCAGGCCAGCGCCTGATCGCCATGCCGGGTGCGGGCACCAATGTGCCCATCTGGCTGCTGGGCTCGAGCCTGTTCTCGGCGCAGCTGGCGGCCGAGCGCGGCCTGCCCTATGCCTTCGCATCGCACTTTGCGCCGCGGCTGCTGCACCAGGCCATCGACCTGTACCGCAACCTGTACCGCCCGTCTGCCGCCTGGCCCAAGCCGTACCTGGCCATCGGCGTGCCGCTGATCGCCGCGCCCACCGACGACGAGGCCGAGTACCTGGCCAGCAGCACCTACCAGCGCGTACTGGGCATCCTGACGGGCGACCGCCGCCGCCTGCTGCCGCCCGTCGAGAACTTCGCCGCCCGCCTGCAGCCGCAGGAGCGCGCGGCGATTGGCGACTTCCTGGCGGCAGCCGTCATCGGCGGGCCCGAGACCGTGCGCGCGGGCCTGGCGCAACTGGCCGAATCCACGCAGGCCGACGAGTTCATGCTGGTGAGCGACCTGTACGACCCGGCCCTGCGGCTGCGCTCGCTGGAGATTGCGGCGCAGGCGCATGCGGCCCTGGCACTGCCGGCCGGCGGCCCGGCCGTCACGGCATGAGGCCGTGCGTCCGGCGATGCACCGGCATCAGCGCCAGGGGTCACGCCAGGGGCCGCAGGTAGCGGCTACCATCTCGGGCTACCGACTGATGCGCCGGTGAACACGCCCTGACATGGGCTGCCGGCGTACCGACTGCTTCCACACGCCCCAAGCCCACGCCGCATGCCCGCTTTTTCCTTTGAAGCCCTGGACGCCCAGGGCCAGACCCGCAAGGGCCTCATGGAGGCCGACACCGCCAAGGCCGCGCGCGGCCTGCTGCGGGCCCAGGCGCTGGTGCCGCTGGTGGTGGAGATGGTGCAGACCGGCCAGTCCACCCATGGCGGCGCGCCCGGCCTGGGCCAGCGCCTGTTCACGCGGCCGGTGTTCGGCGCCACGGCGCTGTCGATCTGGACGCGGCAGCTCGCGGGGCTGGTGTCCTCGGGCCTGCCGCTGGAGCGTGCGCTCACGGCCCTGTCGGAAGAGGCCGAGGACGAGCGCCAGCGCCATCTGGTGGCGGCGCTGCGGGCCGAGGTCAATGCCGGCTCCAGCTTTGCGCGCGCGCTGTCGCAGCACCGGCGCGAGTTCTCCGACATCTACTGCGCCGTCATCGGCGCGGGCGAGCACAGCGGCAACCTGGGCATGGTGCTGGAGCGGCTGGCCGACGACCTCGAAGAGCGCCAGGCGCTCAAGGCCAAGTTGATGGGCGCGGCGCTCTACCCCGCCATCGTGACCATCGTGGCCATCGTGATCGTGCTGTTCCTCGTGGGCTACGTGGTGCCGCAGGTGGCCAGCGTGTTTGCAGGCACCAAGCGCGCGCTGCCCTTCCTGACCGTGGCCATGCTGGGCATCAGCGCCTTCGTGCGCAACTACGGCTGGGCCCTGCTGCTGGCCGTGGTGTTGCTGGCCCTTGGCGGGCGCTGGGCACTGACCATCGGCTCGGTGCGCGAAAGGTTCGACGCCGCGTGGCTCAACCTGCCGCTGGTCGGCAAGCTGGCCCGCGGCTACAACGCGGCGCGGTTTGCCGGCACGCTGGCCATGCTGTCGGGGGCCGGGGTGCCCATCCTCAAGGCGCTGCAGGCGGCTGCCGAGACACTGAGCAACCAGGCGCTGCGCGCCGACGCACTCGATGCGCTGGTGCTGGTGCGCGAAGGCGCGCCGCTGGCCTCGGCCCTGGCGCAGAAAAAGCGCTTTCCGGGCCTGCTGTCGATGTTCGCGCGGCTGGGCGAGCAGACCGGCCAGTTGCCGGTGATGCTGCAGCGCGCCGCACGCCAGCTGTCCACCGAGGTGCAGCGCCGCGCCATGGCACTGGCCACCATCCTGGAGCCGCTGCTCATCGTGGGCATGGGCCTCATCGTCATGATGATCGTGCTGGCCGTGCTGCTGCCCATCATCCAGCTCAACCAGTTCGTGAAATGAAGCACAGGTTCATGAAGCACCCCTTGAGCCGCTTGGCGCTGCCACAGTCTGCGCTGGAGTCGCCAGCAGCACGCACCCGACGGGCCGGCAAAGCCCTCCTGCCCACACGCGCGGCGCCGGCACGGGCAGCGGCTGCCTACCGCAACATCGGCGCGCTGCTGCGCCCTGCGATGGAGTTCCCCACATGGCCGTGACGCTGGACGACAAGCTGGTGGTCGCGATCTCGTCGCGCGCCCTCTTCGACCTGGAGGAAGAAAACCGCATTTTCGAGTCCGGCGACGAGGCCGGCTACATGCGCCGCCAGCTGGAGCTGGTGCACCAGCCGGCGCGCCCGGGCATTGCGCTTCCGCTGGTGCGCAAGCTGCTGGCCTTCAACACGGCGGATGTGCAGCGTGTGGAGGTGGTCATGCTCTCGCGCAACGACCCGGCCAGCGGCATGCGGGTGTTCGCGTCGGCCCAGGCGGCCGGCATGCACATCGAACGCGGCGTGTTCACCCGCGGGCGCAACCCGTTCGCCTACCTGCGGCCGCTGGGCTCCCACCTGTTCCTGTCGGCCAATGAAAAGGACGTGCAGCAGGCGCTGAGCATCGGCTTTCCGGCTGCGCGGGTGATGACCGATTCGACGCCCGCGGGCGACAGGTACCCCGACGAGGTGCGCATCGCTTTCGACGGCGATGCCGTGCTGTTCTCCGACGAGGCCGAGCGCATCTACCAGGAGGGCGGCCTGCCCGCCTTCCAGGCCAACGAGGTGACCAAGGCCGCCCTGCCACTGGCCGGCGGTCCCTTCAAGCCCCTGCTGGCGGCGCTGCACCGGCTGCAGCAGCAGGCCGACGCCTCCAAGACCATGCGCATCCGCACCGCCCTGGTCACCGCCCGCAGCGCCCCGGCGCACGAACGCGCCGTGCGCACCCTGATGGACTGGGGCATCACCGTGGACGAAGCGATGTTTCTCGGTGGCCTCGAAAAAGGCCCGTTCCTGCGCGAGTTCGAACCCGACTTCTTCTTCGACGACCAGCGCAGCCACGTGGCGTCTGCAGCGCGCCATGTGCCGGCAGGGCATGTGAACAGCGGCATCTCCAACCCGCCCGCGCCAGCCGCCGGGTGAGCAGGCCACCGGGCGGCGAGGGTCAAGCCCATACCGCCATCGTTGCGGTCCGCGACGGAATGCCACCAGGGCCTGCAGAAAAGTTCTGCAAAGCTTGTGCAACGCCGGGTGAATCCCTGCAAAGCCCCGGTTGCAATCGACCTTGCGGCGCCCAACTGTGCAACCATCGTGGCCGAGCTTTGAAGGAGCATGATTTGCGCAAGAGAATTTCCCTGCGGACCTGGGTGGTGGGCTGCTCCTGGGGCGCCCTGATGGCCACAGCCGGCACCGCCGCCCTGGCCCAGGCCCCCCAGACCGCCGCGCCCGCGCAGCCCCCAGCGGCCACCGCCCCCGCCGATGCACCCCAGGCGGGGCTGAGCAAGGGCGAGATCAAGGCCCAGCGCGAGTTCAAGATGCTGGACTTCAACGGAGACGGCAAGCTCAGCCGCAGCGAGGTCAAGCTGTTCCCCCGCCTGGCCGCCGCCTTCGACGAAGCGGACACCGATGGAGACGGCTTCGTGTCGTACGAAGAAGTGCGCGCGTTCGCCGCCAAGTACCGCGCGGAGCGGGACCGGAACAAGGCCGCGCAGGCTGCCCAGGCGGCGGCATCGGCCCCTGCCCCAGCGGCATCGGACCAGAAGCCTTGATGGGAGGCACGCGGTTCTGGTGAAGGCCGCGCGGGGGACGGAAGCTCTTCGGGAGATGCAGATACCCACAGATACCCACCGGTCGGGACGGGCCACTGCCTGGCAGCTTGCGACGATCCCATCGACTCCCGCGATTTCTATCGATTTCTATCGATTCACAGCACAGAAAGGCCGCTACCGCCCATCCATCAAGCGCCAATAGCTATATTTCTTATAGCATTCACCTGCTGACGCCCAACCCTCTGCCAGCCCCCCTGGCGGCCCAGCGCAGAGCCCCGCGACCGCCCCAACAAAAAGCGCAGTGCGATACCGCACTGCGCCTTTTGTTGGACCGCACCGACCGGACGCTACCCGCCTACAGCCCGCCCGTGCGCTTGACCTTCGGGTCCGAGTAGATCAGCGGCTCGTTCTTGGCCTGCTGGGCCAGGCGCTCCTGCAGGGTCATCTTGTTGATGTCCTGGGCCACTTCCACCGCGCTGCCGCTGGCGCGCCACATGGACTGGATCAGTTCGAGCAGCTGCTTGTAGATGGGCTCCTTGGGGGGCTCCGGCGGCTCTTCGACGGTGTCTTTCTTCTTGACCTCGGTCCAGTCGCGGTTGGCGGTGTCGGGGTTGGACGGCTTGTCCGGCTCTCGCACGATGGCGCCCTCGCCCAGCCGGTCCATGGACTCGACGGGGTTGGGAGCGTTGACAGGACGCACGGGTGGCGCGCCCGAGGCCCCGGTGGAATACAAATCAGCGCCCTGAGGACGCCAACTCGGCGATCGGTCGACAGGTGGCATTTGCATGACGAGGGCCCGGTAGTTGGTAAAAACGTGCAGAGGGTCTTTCACCTTCTTCGTACTTCATTACGGCAAAAAGAAAGGGAAATTTAGGTCTTTTTCACCGATCAAACAAAAAATAGGGTTTTCCCTAGGTGTTTGATGGCGTTTGCAACCGCCCGCGGGCCTTAAGACGGCCTTGAGCCGCCATAGGTGCGGTTCTCAGGATGATTGGATCGGAAGATGCAGAAGCCGGCGCACCGTTGTGGGCGCGCCTTTTGGCAGAAAAAGACGAAATCGAAGCCGCTTTCGCGCAAGGCGGCTGTCAACGGGGGGCATGCAGTGCGGCAATGCCCCGGCGCCATGCGATCCAAGGGCCCCATGAAGGCCATTGGCGCTCCGGGCAGCGTCGTACAGCGCCCTCGTCAAGCCGGAGATGCAGAGACCCGAATGTGCAGATGTGCGCAGGCGTGCGCAGCGCCGCCACTGGGGTGCTCGTCTGGAGAGGCCGCAGGCGCGGCCCCACGTCAGAGGAACCGTTCGAGCAGTTTGCGCGAGTACTTGTCCAGCGCGGTGGTGTCGGGCACGCGGAACTGCAGGCCGTCGTTGGCCGCGATCAACAGCCGGGTACGCCCGCCCAGGCGGCGGATGTCTTCTTCGGCCTTGAGCACCAGCTTGGCCGTACCGCGGTCGGTCACCACATCCCAGGTGCTGGGGGTCGAGAAGCTCGACACGGCGACAATTTTCTCGATAGTGGGCACAAACTCCCGGGCTTCGAGTTCTTCTTCGATGAGGCGCAGGGAATCCGCCTCCAGCTGCGCGATGCGGTCCACCCAGACCAGCTCATGCCCGTCGGTGCCGACGATAGACAGCCCCTCGTCCGGCGCGGCGATCGGGAACGCCCGCACGGGCGTGATGCTCTCGTGCACCGTCCCATCGGCGAAGGTCAGCACCAGCCGGCCATGCGCGTTGCGGCTGAGCGTGAAAGCGGCCAGCGGCAGCGCGGCGCGGGGTGCAGGGCGGGCGTTGGCAGTGTGGGCGTCGTCGTTCATCGCAGGCTCCAGCGGTTCGTTCAGGCGTTGCCGGCAGGGTGCGCCGGGTGCAGCAGGCTGCTGTCGACAATGACGACGCCAGCGGCCTGGGCGTCTTCTTCGGCGCGGCGGGCTTGCGCTTCGTACAGGCGCCAGTAGGCGCCCTGCTTTTCCATCAGCTCGTCGTGCGGCCCGACCTCGACCACCTCGCCGCGGTCCATCACCACCAGGCGGTCGGCCTTGCGCAATGTGGACAGGCGGTGGGCGATGGCGATGGTGGTGCGGCCCTGCACCAGGTTGTCGAGCGCCTTCTGGATTTCCTTTTCCGTCTCGGTATCGACGGCCGAGGTGGCCTCGTCCAGGATCAGGATGCGCGGGTCGATCAGCAGCGCACGGGCAATGGAGATGCGCTGGCGCTCGCCACCCGACAGGCCCTGGCCGCGCTCGCCCACCAGCGAGTCGTAGCCGTGCGGCAGGCGCAGGATGAACTCGTGCGCGTGCGCGGCGCGGGCGGCGGCAATGATCTCCTGGCGCGTGGCCTCGGGCTTGCCGTAGGCAATGTTCTCGGCAATGGTGCCGAAGAACAAGAAGGGCTCCTGCAGCACCAGGCCGATGTGGCGGCGGTAGTCGGCCACGGCGAAGCGGCGCACGTCCACGCCATCGACCTGGATGGAGCCTTCGCTCACATCATAGAAGCGGCTGATCAGGTTCACCAGCGTGCTCTTGCCCGAGCCGCTGTGGCCCACCAGGCCGATCATCTCGCCGGGACGGATGTCCAGGTCCAGCCCCTTGATCACCGAGCGGCTGCCGTACCTGAAGCCGACGTTGCGCATGGCGATGGCGCCTTCGACCCGGTCCACCTTCACCGGCTGGGCGGGGTCGGGCACGTTGCTCACGTGGTCCAGGATGTCGAAGATGCGCTTGGCGCCCGCAGCGGCCTTCTGCGTGACCGACACGATGCGGCTCATCGAATCGAGCCGGCTGTAGAAGCGCCCGATGTAGGCGATGAAGGCGGTCAGCACACCCACCGTGATCTGGTTGCGCGACACCAGCCAGATGCCGAAACCCCACACCACCAGCAGGCCGATTTCGGTCAGCAGCGACACCGTGGGGGTGAACAGGCTCCACGTCTTGTTGAGCTTGTCGTTGACTTCCAGGTTGTGCTGGTTGGCCGCACGAAAGCGCTCGGCCTCGCGCTTTTCCTGGGCGAAGGCCTTGACCACGCGGATGCCGGGGATGGTGTCGGCCAGCACGTTGGTCACCTCGGACCACACGCGGTCGATCTTCTCGAAGCCGGTGCGCAGCCGGTCGCGCACGGTGTGGATCATCCAGGCGATGAAGGGCAGCGGCACCAGCGTGACCAAGGCCAGCCACGGGTTGATGGAGAACAGGATGGCCGCCGTCATCATGATCATCAGCACGTCGGTCACGAAGTCGAGCGCGTGCAGCGACAAAAACACGTTGATGCGGTCCGTCTCCGAGCCGATGCGCGCCATCAGGTCGCCGGTGCGCTTGCCGCCGAAGTAGTCGAGCGACAGGCGCAGCAAATGCTCGTACGTGGTGGTGCGCAGGTCGGCGCCGATGCGCTCGGACACCAGTGCCAGGATGTACGTGCGCGCCCAGGAGAGGCCCCAGGCCGCCAGGGCCGATGCCAGCAGGCCGCTCAGGTACAGCAGCACCAGGCCCGGGTCGATCTGCTTGCCGTTCTGGAACGGGATCAGGATGTCGTCCATCAGCGGGATGGTCAGGTACGGCGGCACCAGCGTGGCCGCGGTGGACGCCAGCGTCAGCCCGAAACCGGCAGCCAGGTGCTTGCGGTAGGGCCGTGCAAAGCGCCACAGGCGCAGCAGCACCCAGGTGGACGTCTGCGGCGGCTGTGCGCGCGCGCAGGCGGGGCATTCCTCGGTGTCGGGCGGCAGGGGCGTGTGGCAGGTGGGGCACACGGGCTCGTCCACGTCGCCCTCGGCATCCAGGTCGCCGCGGGCCACCTGCTGCTCGAACCGCTGCACCACGCGCAGCACCTGGGCGTGGTGCGCCAGGGTGAAGCGCCACAGCGCCAGGCGCTCGGCGGGGCCGTGCAGCTCCAGCGAGCCCACGCCGCCATGGTCCTGCAGCCGCAGGGACAGGCCGTCGCCCAGGGACCAGGCGCGCCAGGTGGTCGCGCCCGGCTCGCAGGCGATGAGGCGCTGCGACGTCACCACCACCCAGCCCGCGGCGAACCGCAGGTCCGCGCTCAGGTCAACCTGTAACGCCGCCAGTACGTTCTCTCTGGGTGCGAGCATGGCCCGCAGATCAGCCCCCACGGGGCTGGAAAAGACACCCGAGGCGTCCACAGAATGGTGATGTTGCATTTTTGGTTGGTATCCCCGCTCCCGGCAGCCTGCCGCAACCGGTCTCGCGAAAGCGCGAATTCTCGCCGATACTGCGCCTCAGAACCTCTTTCGAGGCGTGGCGGCATCCTCATGTAACGTCTGCAGCGATCATTTGGCTGACACTGCCAGCCAGTGCGCGGCTGACGCACAATCCCCGTCCATCACGTCTTCTTTGTCCTTCGACGCCCTTCCAAGGCCGCAAACACACCCGCTGCAATCCATGGCGAAACTCAACGACATCCAACTGCTGCGCATCAACTACCTGCGCGGACCCAATATCTGGACCTACCGGCCGGTCCTGGAAGTCTGGCTGGACCTGGGCGAACTGGAGGACTACCCCTCCCACACCATCCCCGGCTTCACCCCCCGCCTGACCGCCTGGCTGCCCGCGCTCATCGAACACCACTGCGGCGTGGGCGAGCGCGGCGGCTTTCTGCAGCGCCTGGAAGAAGGCACCTGGTGCGGCCACGTGCTCGAGCACATCGTGATCGAGCTCTTGAACCTGGCGGGCATGCCCACCGGCTTCGGCCAGACGCGCAGCACCAGCCAGCGCGGCGTGTACCGCATGGTGTTCCGCGCCCGTGACGAAAGCGTGGCGCGCGTGGCGCTGGCCCAGGGCCATGCACTCATCATGGCGGCCATCAACGACGAACCGTTCGACGTGAAGGCCGCCGTGGCCCGCGTGCGCACCGAGGTCGACGACCAGTACCTCGGCCCCAGCACCGCCTGCATCGTCACCGCCGCCACCGACCGCGGCATCCCGCACATCCGCCTGAACGACGGCAACCTGGTGCAACTGGGCTACGGCGCCAGCCAGCGCCGCATCTGGACGGCCGAGACCGAATTCACCAGCGCCATCGCCGAAGGCATCGCCAGCGACAAGGACCTGACCAAGACCCTGGTCAAGGCCTGCGGCGTGCCCATCCCTGAAGGCCAGGTCGTCAACAGCCCCGAAGAAGCGTGGGAAGCCGCGCAGGACATCGGCCTGCCCGTGGTGATCAAGCCCTCCGACGGCAACCACGGCCGCGGCGTCACGCTCGATTTGCGCAAGAAGGAAGACATCGAGGCGGCCTACCACGTGGCCTACCCCGAAGGCAGCGACGTCATGGTCGAGAGCTTCATCCCCGGCGACGAACACCGCCTGCTGGTGGTGGGCGGCAAGGTGGTGGCTGCAGCGCGTGGCGAGGTGGTCAGCATCACCGGCAACGGACGCAACTCCGTCAAGGAGCTGATCGACACCCAGCTCAACTCCGACCCGCGCCGCGGCTACGAAGAAGAGTACCCGCTCGAGATCATCGACCTGGCCACCGACACCAAGGTGCAGCTCGAACTCAAGCGCCAGGACCTCGGCGCCGACTCCGTGCCCGCCGCGGGCCGCGTGATCGTGGTGCAGCGCAACGGCAACGTGGCCGTGGACTGCACGGACGACGTGCACCCCGAGGTCGCCTACATCGCCCAGCTCGCCGCCAAGGTGGTGGGCCTCGACATCGCGGGCATCGACATGGTGGCGCTCGACATCTCCAAGCCCCTGCACACGCAGGGCGGCGCCATCGTCGAAGTGAACGCCGGCCCCGGCCTGCTGATGCACCTGAAGCCCGCCGTGGGCGCGCCCCGCCCCGTGGGCCAGGCCATCGCCGAGCACCTGTTCCCGTCCGAAGACGACTCCGGCCCCGTGGGCCGCATTCCGGTGGTGGGCGTGGCCGGCACGCGCAGCACATCGACCATTGCGCGGCTGGTGGCCTGGCTGCTGCACCTGGGCGGCCACCACACCGGCCTGGCCTGCCGCGAAGGCCTGTTCCTGGACCGCCGCTGTGTCGAGACCACCGACTGCGCGCACTGGGAAGCCGCCCACCGCCTGCTGATGAACCAGACCGTGCAGGCCGCCGTGATCGAAAGCGACGCCCGCACCATCCTGCGCGACGGCCTGGCGTACGACCGCTGCCAGGTGGGCGTGGTGACCGACATGGACGGCGTGGAAACGCTGGCCGAGTTCGACGTGCATGAACAAGACCAGATGACCAAGGTGATGCGCACCCAGGTCGACGTGGTGCTGTCCGAAGGCGCCGCGGTGCTGAACGCCGCCATCGAGCAGGTGGCCGACCTGGCGCCCTTGTCGGACGGCTCGGTCGTGCTGTACGCGCAGGACCCGACCCTGCCCGTCATTGTCGAACACCGCGCCACCGACAACGGCCGCGCGGTCATCGTCAAGAACGGCCGCGTGGTGCTGGCCACCGGCAGTGCCGAGCACGTGCTGGGCTCGCTGGCCGACCTGACCTTCGGCCGCAACGCCGTGGTGCCCGACACCGACGCCCTGCTGGCCGCCGTGGGCGCCGCCTGGGCGCTGGACATCGCGCCCGACCTGATCGGCGCGGGCATCAAGACCTTCGAGCCCGACCTGCCCGCACCCCTTGGCCTGCCCACCTGAAATGGCACCCCCTGAGTCGCTTCGCGCCTTCCCCCTCTCTCGTATTGCTGCGCAATACGGGAGGGGAACGCCCACAGCGCGGCGGAGCGGCCCTTGCGCGGGGGCACTCGCCTTGGTCGCGCCAGTTTCATGTGCCGCTGGCGTCACCACGTACTGTGTGAAATTGACGCTGAGCAACCTGACAGATGTAGTGAAGTCGGACTGTGGTCCCGACGGATATTGAGAAAGAGACTCCCCATGGATGTATCCCGCACACGGGCCCTGCGCGGCCCCAATCTCTGGAGCCGCCACATGGCCATCGAGGCCATCGTGACCTGCCCTGAAGCCGAGCGTGCCGTCAGCCAGATGGCCGGGTTCGAAGCCCGCCTGCGGGCGCTGTTCCCGGGCATCGGCGCACTGCACCCGGAAAGCGGCGGCCCCGACATCTCGCTGGCCCACGTGCTGCAGACCGCGGCCCTGGCGCTGCAGGCCCAGGCCGGCTGCCCCGTCACCTTTGCGCGCACCACCGCCACCACCGACGCGGGCGTGTACCAGGTGGTGGTGGAATACAGCGAAGAAGCCGTGGGCCGCAAGGCGTTTGAATACGCCGAGCACCTCATCCACGCCGCGCAAGGCACCGGCAGCTTCGACGCCGATGCCGTCATCGCCGAGCTGCGCGAGCTGGACGAAGACGAGCGCCTGGGCCCCAGCACCGGCTCCATCGTGGCCGCCGCCGTGGCGCGCAACATTCCGTACCGGCGCCTCACGCGCGGCAGCCTGGTGCAGTTTGGCTGGGGCTCCAAGCAGCGCCGCATCCAGGCCGCCGAGGTCGACTCCACCAGCGCCGTGGCCGAATCCATCGGCCAGGACAAAGACCTGACCAAGCGCCTGCTGCACGCCGCCGGCGTGCCCGTGCCGCTGGGCAAGCCCGTCGACACGCTGGACGAGGCCTGGGAAGTCGCGCTCAAGGTCGGACTGCCCGTGGTGGTCAAGCCGCAGGACGGCAACCAGGGCAAGGGCGTCACCGTCAACATCACCGACCGCGCGCAGCTCGACGAAGCCTTCCGCACCGCGGCCGAATACGGCACCGTGATGGTCGAGCGCTTTTTGCCCGGCCACGACTTCCGCCTGCTGGTGGTGGGCGACCAGCTCGTGGCCGCCGCGCGCCGCGAGCCGCCCCAGGTGCTGGGCGACGGCCAGCGCACCGTGCGCGAGCTGGTGGACATCGTCAACCAGGACCCGCGCCGTGGCGAAGGCCACGCCACCTCGCTCACCAAGATCCGCCTGGATGACATCGCCGTCGCACGCCTCACGCTGCAGGGCCTGACGCCCGACTCCGTGCCTGACAAGGGCCAGCGCGTCATCCTGCGCAACAACGCCAACCTGTCCACCGGCGGCACCGCCACCGACGTGACCGACGACGTGCACCCTGAAGTCGCCGCGCGCGCCATCGCCGCCGCCCAGATGGTCGGCCTGCACATCTGCGGCGTGGACATGGTCGCCGAGACCGTGCTGCGCCCGCTGGAAGAGCAAGGCGGCGGCTTTGTCGAAGTGAACGCCGCCCCCGGCCTGCGCATGCACCTGGCGCCCAGCTACGGCAAGCCCCGCAACGTGGGCCAGGCCATGGTCGACAAGCTGTATGCGCATGGCGACGACGGCCGCATCCCCACCGTGGCCGTCACCGGCACCAACGGCAAGACCACCACTGCGCGCCTCATCGCCCACCTGTTCACCGCGCAAGGCCTGCGCGTGGGCATGACCAACACCGACGGCGTGTACGTGAACGGCCGCCAGATCGACAGCGGCGACTGCAGCGGCCCCAAGAGCGCCCGCAACGTGCTGCTGCACCCCGAGGTGGACGCCGCCGTGTTCGAGACCGCCCGCGGCGGCATCCTGCGCGAAGGCCTGGGCTTTGACCGCTGCCAGGTGGCCGTGGTCACCAACATCGGCGCGGGCGACCACCTGGGGCTGAACTACATCACCACGGTGGAAGACCTGGCGGTCTTGAAGCGCGTGATCGTGCAGAACGTGGCCACCACCGGCTACGGCGTGCTGAACGCCGCCGACCCCATCGTGGCCGCCATGGCACCGTCGTGCCCCGGCAAGATCATCTTCTTTGCGGCCGACCGCCACCACCCCGTGATGGCCACGCACCGCGCGCAGGGCCACCGCACCGTGTACGTGGACGGCGACTCCATCGTCGCGTCCGAAGGCTCGTGGCGCGAGACCATCCACCTGCGCGACGTGCCCATCACCCGCAACGGCAAGATCGGCTTCCAGGTCGAGAACGTCATGGCGTCCGTCGCCGCCGCGTGGGGCGTGGGCATGCCCTGGCAGACCATACGCCGCGGCCTGTCGGGCTTTGTGAACGACAGCGACAACGCACCGGGCCGCTTCAACATCATGGACTACCGCGGCGCCACCGTGATCGCCGACTACGGCCACAACCCCGACGCCATGCGCGCCCTGGTGCAGGCCGTGGACGCCCTGCCCGCCAAGCGCCGCAGCGTGGTCATCAGCGGCGCGGGCGACCGCCGCGACGAGGACATCCGCGAGCAGACCGTCATCCTGGGTGCCGCGTTCGACGACGTCATCCTGTACCAGGACGCCGCCCAGCGCGGCCGCGCCGACGGCGAAGTGATGAACCTGCTGCGCGAAGGCCTGGCCGGCGCGCCCCGCACGAAGCACGTCGAAGAGATCCGCGGCGAATTCATCGCCATCGACGCCGCCCTGGAACGCCTGCAGCCCGGCGACCTGTGCCTGGTGCTGGTCGACCAGGTCGAAGAAGCCCTGGCCCACCTGGCCCAGCGCTGCACCGAAGCCCCCGTGCCCGGAACGGCCGCGTGACGATGACGATGATGATGACGAAAAAGGCGCGGCCCACGATGACCATGAAGATCACGACCATGCAGACGACCAAGACCCGGGCCGCTGCCGCCATCGCTGCGCTCGCAGCGTCGGCCCTGTGCATGGGCATGGCCGCACCGGCGCACGCCGCGTCCGGCGAAAAGATCGGCACCGTGGACACCGCCTTCCAGTGGGTGGGCCGCGACCACGACATCATCGTGGAAGCGTACGACGACCCCGCCGTGCAGGGCGTGACCTGCTACGTCTCGCGCGCCCGCACCGGCGGCATCAAGGGCACGCTGGGCCTGGCCGAAGACCGCGCCGAGGCCTCCATCGCCTGCCGCCAGGTCGGTCCCATCAGCTTTCCGGAGCCGTTGAAAAAGCAGGAAGAAGTCTTCAGCGAACGCATGTCCATTTTGTTCAAGCGCCTGCGCATCGTGCGCATGGTGGACGCCACACGCAACACGCTGGTGTACCTGACGTACTCAGAAAAACTGGTGGACGGCTCCCCCCAGAACAGCGTGACCGCCGTGCCCGTGGACCGCGCCACGGCCATCCCGCTGCGCAAGTGATGCCCCCGTGGCTGCAACTGCGGTTGCGGCTGCGGCTGCGGCAGTGGCTGCAGCCCCGTCACTGTCAGCAAGGGTAAGCATCCCGCCCCGCCCCTGGCACCCCACCCCACCCCACCCCACCCCAATCCGTTCACGCTGAGCCTGTCAAAGCGCCACACAGCACGCCGCCCAACCCCGTTCACGCCATGTGAACGGACCCAGCCCGAGAGCGCACAGCACGCAAAGCACCCAACGCACAGCACGACAAGCACACCACCACACCACAACGACAAAGGGGTCCCACGGCCCCTTTGTTTTTATGTAATTCAGCCCCTACCGCTTATCCAGCAAGCGCCAACAGCTATACATTCAATAGCAAATCACAGCCTCACCCCTGCTGCGCCGCAATCTGCCGCAGCGCCTGCTCGAACACCTCCACCGGCTGCCCACCCTGGATCAGGTGCCGCTCGTTGATGATGATCGCCGGCACGGAGTGGATGCCGCTTTGCAGATACAACTGCTCCCGCTCGCGCACCTCGTCCGTGAAGCGGTCCGACGCCAGCAGCGCACGCGCCTCGGCCACATCCAGCCCCACCTCGCCCGCCACCCGCGCCAGCACCTCATGGTTGCTCGGGTCCTGCCCGTCGGTGAAATAGGCCTTGAACAGCGCCTTCTTCAGCGCGGGCTGCACGCCCTTCTCTTCCGCCCAGTGCAGCAACCGGTGCGCATCGAAGGTGTTGTAGATGCGGCTGCGCTTGTCCATGCTGAAGGTAAAGCCCAGCTCCGCCCCACGCGCCGCAATGGCCTCGCGGTTCTTCTGGCTCTGCGCGGGCGTCGCGCCGTACTTTTCTTGCAGGTGCTCGCCAATGTCCTGCCCCTCTGGGCCCATCTGCGGGTTCAGCTCGAACGGCTGAAAGTGCAGGTCCAGCGCCACCTCATCCTTGAGGCGGTCCGCCGCCTGCTCCAGCGACTGCAGGCCGATGATGCACCAGGGGCAGGAGACATCGGAGACGAAATCGATTTTGAGGGTGGTGGGGGTGGGCATGGAGGGCCTTGGGAAGGGATGAAGGACGGGATGGTAGGCGGGGTGGGATAACCGTGGTGGGTGGGGGTTTACTGGCGGTGCAACGTCTTCACGGATGGAGTTGACCGACTTGTTCAGCCTGCACCGTCAATGGTTGGTTGGTTGGTTAATTGGCCATGCAGACCCCTGATACCACGGAGCAATGACTAGCCGCAGCACCGCGCCGATGTGCCAGCCTCCAGCGCCCGCTTGGCGGCCAGGGCCGAATCACTCAGGCTCAAGTCCTTGAGGATGTTGCACTGCGGCGCCGGCCCGCCCACGCATTGGTCGGTGCAGGCCGTCACGAACCTGCTCAGGCTGCGCTCCAGCGCCAACAACTCCGTCAGCTTGGTGCGCACGGTGTCCAGATGCACCTGCGCGATGTCGCGGGCGTGCACGCAATCCATGTCGTCGTTGGATGCGAGGGCCACCAGGGCTTTCGTGTCCACGACAGAAAACCCGAAATCGCGGCAATGGCGGATCAGCGTCAGCAGCTCTTGCGCATCCTCGCCATACACCCGGTGCCCGCTGGGCCGCCGCATGGCTTCGGGGATCAGGCCCACCTCTTCGTAATAGCGGATGGCAGACACGCTCAACCCGCTGCGCTCCGCCAGTGCACCGATGGTCAACGGTGCGGAAAGGTTATTCATGGGAAATCCTTGCATCTCAAGCGACTTGAGGTTCTAGAGTCAGTCTATCGGTCTGAACCGATCTTTGAAAGGACTCGCCATGAAGAAACCCCTCCTCGCCACCATCGGCCTCGCAGGCGCCTGCGCCGCCTGCTGTGCGGTGCCCGTACTCGTACCCGTGATCTCCGGCCTGTCCGTGGCTGGTTTAGCGGGGCTGGACTGGGAGCGTCTGTCGGTCAGCCGTGAGTACCTGGCATCCGCGCTCGGCGTTGCAGTGGCAATAGCCGTCGCACTTGGCATCTGGTTGGCCCGGCGACGGCGGGTGGGCCAGGCGTGTACTTTGGACGGTCGTATGCCCAACGACGATGGAGCCGTAACGTCGAGGGGGTGTGGGTGCCGTGGGCAGACGTGATGGGGCGGGGGCCATGTTTTGCCTGAACTTGGGTAGGGCCGTTGCGCTGGGTTTCGAGCGGTACTCGAAACTGCGCGTTGGAACGGGTTCAGACGCGAGGCCTAGGGTATCGCGTGAAGGCGTCTGGGGGTGTATCTGACGGCGGCTCTGCAGCGACTGCTGTCAGTAAGTAGGGCGGCGGCATGCGACCGCTCTCGGCCAAGGAGCGGGCGTTGACGAATGGCTGCTTCCCGACAGTCGCAGCTCTACCGCTAAATCGTGTACTGCGGCCCGACCTGGCCAAAGCTCGCGTGAGACAATCGTCCCGCACCACTCTTCGGTGATGCTCCAACCCTCGACTACCAGTGACCACTCCCGCGCTTTTCACCTTCGGCTATGAAGGTTTGACTATCGACGGATTCATCTCCCGTCTGAAGGACGCGCGCGTGAACTTGATCGTGGACGTGCGCGAGCTGCCGCTCTCACGCAAAAAGGGGTTCTCGAAAAGCGCATTCCGCGAGCATCTGGCCGCGGCAGGCATTGGTTATGAGCATCGGCCCGCCTTGGGTTGCCCCAAGCCTGTGCGCGATAAATACCGCGAAAACGGCGACTGGGCTGACTACACCCGTGGTTTTCTGGCCCATCTGGATACCGTGAAAACCGAGGTACGGAACCTGGCCGCCACAGCCCGCGACCACCGGGCATGCCTGGTCTGTTTCGAGGCTGATTTTTCTGCCTGCCACCGCTCCTACGTGGCCCGCGCCGTTCGAGCTGCTGGTGGCCCGGCGGTGCACCACCTGACGGCTAAAACAGTGTTTGCTGACGCACCAGCGTCTCTGGCAGCTTAGGCGGGTACAACACGCTCACGATCAACCACTGCCCCGGAAACCGGTGTATGGTACCCATGAGGAACATGACATCCAGCTCGCTGAACTGGGTAACAAACTTGTGACGCATCGCCTCCTGCCAATCAGCGCGGCGGTGCACGTTCCAGTAGAGCGCTCCGGCCTCCCAGTCCACCAGCTTGTGCTTGAACGGCTTCACACTCTCGGAGGTCTGGCATTCTTAGCGGTAGTGGAAGTCGTAAGGGAGTTTCTTGAGCGTCTTGAGGGAGCGCTGATCCTCCACCGCATCGAACAGGCTGCCTTGCTGCTGCTCCTGCAACAGTTTGGCCATTTCATCCTCGGTCCAGTCTGGAGATTCCACGGCCTTGATGTCCAGCCCCAGCAAGCGGCTCGGCCGCACCAGCCCCAGGGTCGTCCCACTCGCCTGACGTGAAGCCTCCAGCGCATCGAACGAATCAAACACCGGTACGCTTTTGATCGCCTCGCGGCGGGTTATCCAGTAGTCGCGGGTGGGAAGCGGATCGCCCTCCACCTCGATCGTGTCCACCGAAATGCGGTGGCTCTCGGTCCGGGCATCGTCCTGCGCGCGGCGAACCCGGGCTGTGATCCACTGCCACTTCTTGAACTGCTGATCGTCCTCCACCAGTCGGAACGGCACCGGAAACAGCCGGATCAAGCGTCCGTCGTCGGTCATCCCAGCGACGCAAGAAGTTTCAACATACCGAGCGCTGGGCGACGGGTAGGTCTTGCACAGAATCAGGATCCGTTGGTGGTCTGATGCCACGTGATTTCCTCCCTGAAAAGACTGCTTCAAAGCAGCCAATTGACCAGCACATCAAGCCACAACGCTGTCCTCCAATAACTCGTCAGCAGCGGAAATGTCATTCCATCCGCCTGTCTGGTCGAGATAAAAAGGGCTCCTCTCAAGGGAATGATTCCACCTCCAGGTGGATGATGCGCTCAAGGCGACTCCAGTTTAAGTCTGAAGTCGCTTCTGCAGCGATTGCGGTCGCACACCGATGGACTCCAGCCATGGTCTAGGCTCGATTGCGTTCACTACGCCACCTTGAGCTACAGAAGCGCGAACAATGGCAATGGAGCGGAGCGGGTCCACAGCGTGAGCTTGGAAACGCCGGTCCTTCCATTGAGCGACACCCGAGATACAGCGAAGGCCTTCAGGCATTTTTCTGAAATGCCCTGCAGCCTCGGTAGTTACTCGTGGCACCCACACGGTCCGTCGTCGGGCAATGATCCTCTAGGAGCCACGCACAAGCGACGCGGAGAAGCACCTACGCGAGGCTCGGTCGGGCTCTTCGGGATCAGCGTATGCTTGATAGGTTTTCAAAAATCAATTTGCCTTATGAGCTTAGAAGCCGACCTGACTGAGATCCTGAAGTCTAGACATGCAGGTGCATTTCTTTTTGTCGGCTCCGGCTTTTCTCGCCGGTATCTCGGCTTGGAGGACTGGGTAGGACTACTCTCCAGATTCTGTGTCGCTGGGCGACCGTTCGGCTATTACCTCACTACAGCAAATGGAGATGTCCCCGCCGCAGCCAAACTGCTGGCGGTGGACTTCAATGAATATTGGTGGAAAGCACCTGAGTATGCGGCGAGCGTTGAACGGTACCAATCTAGAGTGGCAGACGTAAGTTCGGCACTGCGCTTGGAGGTGTCTGCATACTTGGGCGGCCTGGATCAAGCTGCTTCCGCGAACATAGAGTATTTGGAAGAAATCAAGCTCCTCGCCAGTTTAAACGTAGATGGCATCATCACCACGAACTGGGACATATTTCTGGAGCAACTCTTCCCAGACTATCGGAAGTATATTGGCCAGAACGAGCTCCTCTTCTCGAATCCCCAGGAAATCGGAGAGATCTACAAGATTCATGGCTGTGCATCTCGCCCAGAATCGCTAGTACTTACCTCAGATGACTACGCTGCTTTCCACGAGAAAAACCCGTATTTGGCCGCCAAGTTGATAACAGTATTTGTCGAACACCCTGTCGTATTCCTTGGGTACTCCATTTCTGACCTCAACGTCTCATCCCTCTTGCGATCCATCACACTTTGCATGGGTAAAGATCAGATAGAACAACTCCGCAGGAATCTGATATTTGTTCAGCGATTAAAAGATGGTGAGACAGGTGGCGTTTCAGACACGTTTCTGACTATCGACGGTGTTCAGATCCCACTTGTGCTGGTCCGCACTAACGACTTTTCTGAGGTATATCGTGCGCTCGGCTCAACTAAGAGGAAAATTCCTGCCCGCGTGCTTCGGTACTGCAAGGAGCAGCTCTACGAACTTGTCCGATCCCTGGAGCCCGAGAAAAAGCTTTGCGTAGTAGACATCGACGCGATTGATCAAAAGGAAGACGTCGAATTTCTAGTTGGCGTTGGCGTCGCCTCCCCCGAGGCTGCCGATATAGCAAAAATAGGATATGAGGCGATCGATGTAAAAGATCTGATTACCGATCTAGTCCACGACAACCGGAACTACAACCCACGGCAGATCATCGAAAGCGTTATCAAACGAGCCGGCCGAAACACGAAGTACGTGCCTGTTTTCAAGTATCTCAGCGGTATCGGCATCACCTCAAAAGACTCATTTCAGAAGAGTGGCCTCCCTCTTGATAAATGGGTCAACCGAGATCTGAAGGATTATCGGGTGAAGCTGTACAAGGCGGCCTTCTACAAGCGGCGTCACGAAAGTCTGGAAGAGATCATTACTGGCTCAACGCCAGAGAACGCCGCAACGTTGATTCCATTTTTGGCCAAGGAAAAAATTGATCCTGATCGTCTACGCGCGTTCCTACAAGAACACGAAGATAAGATTGACTACGAATATTCCAACTACGCATCCTATTTCCGAAAGCTGGCAGCGTTGTACGACCAGCTTCGGTATGGGTGGTAGCGTGCTCCCTCGTCCTTGCCACGCGCGGGTTGCTTTCCCGCGCCAATGGTAGGACCTTAGTTTCCCAAGCTCTCGCTGCTGTCGCTCGACGTGCGAGACGGCCAGTGCCCGGTGTCGGCGACCGCGGTTATTCGCAAGGCCTTAGTTGACCGGCTGCACTCAGCCTATACCGGTAGTTGGCAATGCGACCCGGTCTCAAGCTCCCCTTTCGATTCTGTCTTCAACACATGCTCATCACTGTTCATGGAAGCCTTAGCCGCGTACCCAGGAACAGGAATCAGCGACACGCATCAGTCGCCCGCTGACCCAACGCTAGCCAGCTCCCATCACCCCGCAACCCGCATCAACTCAGCCTTCGACAAAATCACACACCGCTGGCGGGTCTGCTGGTACTTGCGCAATGCGGCGTCCTGGATGCGTTCGATGTTGCGGCCCACGGCCTGGGCGAGGGATGCAAAAGCGCCGTGCACGCCCAGGGTGTGCTCCAGCATGGCGCGGTCCAGGCGGACGGAGAGGTCGTGGCCTTGGGCGTCCAGGTTCACGATGATGAGGCCGGGTTGCGCTGCATCGGAGACGATCTGCATCATGGTCGGAGAGATAAAACGAAGTGAATTGGAGGGTTGTGCCGATGAGCTGTTGCCGCTCGGTTCGGACACACGAAGCCCGCAACTTTAGGGACACCGGAGGCCACCGCTTGTAGGACCGCAACGGAACCCGCTCACGAGTGGCGCATGTGTGGCTGAATAGGCGCATGGATAGCAGCGATGAACCGGTGCTTCATTGCCACCGCATGCGACGCGTCTACCCGCGCAGTTCCGTCTTCAACACCTTGCCGTAGCTGTTCTTCGGCAACCCTTCCACCCACCGATACACCTTCGGCCGCTTGAACCGCGCGATGTGCTCCCCGCACAGCGCGTCCAGCACCGCATCCTCCACCGGCCCGCCCTCACCCGCCACCAGGTAGGCCACCACCACCTCGCCCCACTCGGCATCCCGCTGCCCCACCACGGCCACCTCGCGGACCTGGGGGTGCAGCAGCAAAACCTCTTCCACCTCGCGCGGGTAGATGTTGCTGCCGCCGGAGATGATCACGTCCTTCGACCGGTCCTTCAGGGTCAGGAAGCCATCGGCGTCCAGCACACCCACATCGCCCGTGTGCAGCCAGCCGGCCTGCAGCGTGCGGGCCGTCGCGTCGGGGTTGTTCCAGTAGCCGGGCATGACGGTGTCGCCGCGCACCAGCACCTCGCCGGTGTCGCCGACGGGCATGGGCTGGCCTTGGGCGTCGACCACGCGCACCTCCACCAGCGACTGCGCCACGCCGACCGAGGCCATGCGGTCGGCCCAGCGGGGGTGCGTGGTGTCGGCCAGGTGCGCGCGTGACAGCGCGGTGATGGTCATGGGGCTTTCGCCCTGGCCGTAGATCTGCACGAAGCGGTCGTTGCCCATCACGGCCATGGCGGTGCGCAGGTCGTCGGCATACATGGGGCCGCCGCCGTAGACAATCGTTTTGAAGCCCGACACGTCGGCACCGGTGGCGCGCACGTGGTCCACCAGGCGGTGCACCATGGTGGGCGCGGCAAACAGGGTGAGTTGGCCCACCGATGCGGCCAACTGCACCAGCTCGGCGGGGTCGAAGCCGCCGGACACGGGCACCACGTGCCGCCCGCCGCGCAGCACCTGGGCGTAGTTGTACAAGCCCGCACCGTGCGACATGGGCGCGGCGTAGACCATGGCGTCGCCGGGCAGCACGTCGTCCACGTCGGTGAAGTAGCAGGCCGTCATGGCCAGCAGGTTGCGGTGGGTCTGCATCACGCCCTTGGGCCGGCCGGTGGTGCCCGATGTGTAGAACAGCGATGCGATGTCGTCCGGGGCACGGTCGTGCACGGGCATGGGCGCACCGTGCTGTTGCACGGCCTGCTGGTAGTCGGCAGAGCCCAGCAGCAGTGTGGCTGCAGGGTCTGCGCCGGCCTCGCGCGCGGCGGGGTGCAGGGCCTCGGACACCAGCGCCACGCGCGCACCGGAGTCGGCCAGCACGTAGGCCAGCTCTTTGGCGTGCAGCTTGTAGTTGACGGGCACGTGCACGGCGCCGGCCCACACGATGGCGTGCAGCGCCTCCAGGTACTCGGGCGCGTTGGCGGCGTAGATGGCCACGCGGTCGCCGGGCAGCACGCCGTAGCGTGCGCGCAAGCTGGCGGCCAGCGCGGCGGTGCGTGCGCCCAGCGTTTGGTAGTCGAAGAGCACTTGGTCGCCGTGCAGCACGGCGGGCTGGTGGGCGTGCAGTTGCGCGCTGCGGCGCAGCAGGTGGGCGATGTTCATCGGGTGGCGCCCCGCGCGCTGGGGGTGGTGGTGCCTGCCCTGCTGGTGCTGCCCTTACTGCCCGTACTGCCCGTAACGCTGGTATTGCTTGCCCTGCTGGTCGTCGCCGCTTGCCGCATGCCTTGCCTCCTTGCATTGAGACAGCCACTGTACGCAAGCCGCGCCCGGACGCACAGCCGATCAACTACGCAAGGGGAAACCCGGGTGGGCAGCGCAAGGCCGGCAGTCGGTGCCACGATGCACCTGGTTACCAGATGCCTGCAATTCCCCACAAGCCGTGGCGTTGAAAGCGCGCGCCCTAGACTGCACCTGTCCTCACACCGCACGCCGCCACACTGCCTTCTGGCACAGGCAGCGTGTCAGCCCCTTCATTTCACGGCCTTGCAGGCCCGCACCGCATGACTCCAGAACAGCAAAAATCCATCCTCACCATCGCCTTGCTGGCCGCGTTTGCGGACGGCACCAAGGACGACGCCGAGCGTGAAGAGATCCGCCGCATCGCCCAGTCCCTGGCAGGCGACAGCGGCATGGCCGACCTGCCGCGCATTTACCAGGACGTGCTGCTCAAGCGCACCACGGTGCAGGCCGCCGCCGCCGCGCTGACCGACCCCGGCCACCGCCAGCTGGCCTACGAGATGGCAGTGTGCGTGTGCGATGTGGATGGGCGCCAGACGCCTGCGGAGGCGCAGTTCCTGGCCACGCTCAAGTCTGCGCTGCAGTTGGGGGCGCAGCAGACCGCCGCCTTCGAGCATGAGGCCGATGCGCTGGTGGACGTGGCCGAAAAGGCGCCGCCTTCTGCCGTGCCCTGGGGCGTGGCGGGTGCGGCGGCCACCGGTGCTGCGGCCTACGCAGCCGCTGCATCAGCTCATTCTTCTCCTTCTTCTTCGTCGTCCTCGTCGCCTGCATCCATGCCCGTGCCGGTGGCCGTGCCCGCAGGCCCGGGCGACGCCGAGCTGGACAAGTCCATCCTGAACTACGCGATGCTCAACGGCGCGCTGGAGCTGCTGCCGCAGTCGTGGGCGTCAATGGCCATCATCCCGATGCAGGTGAAGATGGTCTACGGCATCGGCAAGGCGCACGGCGTGGAGCTGGACCAGGGTCACATCAAGGAGTTCATCGCCGCCGCGGGCGTGGGCATGACGTCGCAGTACCTGGAGCAGTTTGGCCGCAAGCTGCTGGGCGGCCTGCTGGGCAAGGTGGCGGGCCGCACCATCGGGGGCGTGGGCAGCGCGGCCACCGGCATGGCGTTTTCTTTTGCCACCACGTATGCACTGGGCCAGGTGGCCAAGCGCTACTACGCGGGCGGCCGGGTGATGAGCACCGCCATGCTGCGCGACAGTTTTCAGAACCTGCTGGGCCCGGCCAAGCAGATGCAGTCGCAGTACCTGCCGCAGATCCAGCAAAAGGCGGCCACGCTGGATGCTGGCAAGATCATGGCGATGGTGCGGGGCGGCTGAGGCGGGGGCAGAGCGGCTGCGGCACGCCGCTCCTATTTTTATAGCTGCTTGCGCTTACCCAGAAAGCGGTAGCGGCCATTTTTTATCCAATCCTGCGGCAGTGCCACCCCTGCAGGCCTGCTGCCGCAGCGCTGCCAGCCCCCACCGCGGGCGCCGCCCTGGTACCGCGCAGGCGCTGCGCGCCCGCAACACGCGGTGAATGCGCGCCAGTGCATGACAGAATCAGGCATGCGCGCCACCACGGACTTTGCAGACTCCCTCATCCCCGCCATGTCGCTGGACTCGCCGTCCGACAACGCCATGACGGCGCTGTACCGCGTGGCGCTGGGGCCGGTCAACACCGACTACTACCTTCCCGTCTTCGCCCGCTTTGACACCGCGGGCCGCACCACCACCACCTGGAACTGGGCAGCCAGCTTGTGCACCTTGAACTGGATGGTGTTCCGCCAGGTGTGGAGCGGCGCGCTGGCCTATGTGGCCGTGGCCGAGGGCCTGGCGCTGCTGGTGTTTGCGCTGGGCCGCCAGTTCTTGAACTGGCCGCAGGGCGTGGAGCTGGGCGTGCTGGCCGCGTTTGCCATGCTGGCGTTCACGGTGCCGGGCCTGTATGGCAACGCCATCCTGCACGCCGACGTGCGCCGGCGCATCTCGCGCGCGCTGGCCGCGTCGCGCACCGTGCCCGAGGCCTGCGCGCTGCTGCAGCAGCGGGCCAGCAGCCGCAAGCGCCTGCAGGCCATCGTGGGCGTCAATGTGGCTCTGGCCATCATCGCGGTGGCGGCGTACCTGACGCTGCCCGGGGCAGGGTTTCACAACGAGGCCGACACGTCGATGACGCCGGCCGTGACCGTGGCCCAGGCGTCATCGGCAGCGGCCGCTGCGGCATCTGCGGCGTCTGCCCAGGCGGCGGCCCAGCCCCCGGCGGCCGAGCCAGCACCCGCGACACCCGCGCCCACGCCTGCCGCCGCCATGGCCACCGCCAGCGGTGCACCTGCGGCGACGGCCCCGGCACCCGCTCCCGCATCCATGCCGGCAACCGCGCCGGTACCAGCAGCGCCCGCCGCCAAGGCACAGCCACCAGCCACCGCGCCGGCAGCCCCTGCCACGCCAGCGGCGCCCACTGCAAACAAACCCGCCAACGACAAGGCCAGCGCCCCTGCGGCTTCGCCCGCGCCAGCATCAGCGCCTGCCAGGAGCGACCAAGCCCAGGCCACTGCCGCCGCCACAGCCGCTACGACCGCCGCCGCCAAGGCCGACGCACCCGCACCGAAACCTGCACCTGCCTCCAAACCCGCCCCAGCGCCCGCAGCCCCGGCCAGCAAGGCAGACGCTGCAACCGCCAAGGCTGCGGCCAAGGCCGCCAGCAAGCCGGCGCCAGCCCCCGAGCGCGCCACCCGCACCGCAAAGGCTGGCGGCGCCAAGCCTGCGGCTGCCGCATCCGGCGCCGCCGCAGCGGCCTCCGAGGCCGCCAGCGCACCGCTTGCCACCGTGGGCAGCGCGGCGGGTTACTACATCAACGTGGGCCTGTTCGCCGAAGAGGCCAACGCGCGCAAGACGCAGGCGCGGCTGCTCAACGAAGGGCTGCCCGCCTTCCGGCAGGAGCTGAACAACGCCAAGGGCCGCCGCATCCGCGTGCGGGTGGGCCCGTACGACAGCCGGGCGCAGGCGGCCGCCGCGGCCGAATCCATCCGCGCGATGGACCTGGACGCGGTGGTCTTCAAGCAGTAGGTTTGCGGCGGTAACGGTCAGCGGTAGCGGCAGGCAGCGACCCGTGTCACCCGCCCGCTGCCCGCGCTGCGGTGGAGAACAACGCTGGCGGGTGGGCACAGATAGCGCCCAGGGGTGCGCTGTCCTACGCGGGCCGCGGCGCGTCGCCGACTTACCCGGCGGTATCGCGGCGATACGCTGGCTGCATACCCAACGCCCTGCCTGCGCCACCATGCCACACCACGCCCACCGCCACCCCTCCCGCACCCGCCGCCTGGCCCTGGTCACTGCGGCCGCCATCGGCGGCGCCTTGCTGGTGTCGGCCTGCGCGCCGTGGCGCATATTCACATCGGTGGACCTGGCCAAGCAGGCCCAGCCCTACACCGCGCAACCCGCGCAGCCCAGCCAGCGGCTGCTGGTCGTGGGCGACAGCACGGCCCTGGGCACCGGGGCCAGCAGCCCCGCCGACAGCCTGGCGGGCCTGATCGGCAAGGCCCACCCGCAGTGGCGCATCGACAACCTGGCCGCCAACGGCGCCAAGTTCGGCGACGTGGCGAAGCAGCTGCAGGGCGCCGAGGCGGGCTACGACATGGTGCTGGTGCTGGCCGGCGGCAACGATGTGATCCGCCTCACCACCCAGAAGACACTGCGCGCCAACCTGGAGCAGACCGTGGCGCTGGCGCGCGAAAAGGGCCGCACCGTGGTGCTGATGCCCTGCGGCAATGTGGGCCATGCGCCGTTTTTCGTACCGCCGCTGTCGTGGGCCATGTCCAGCCGGTCCGAGCGGCTGCACGCCATGGTGCAGGAAGTGGCCGCGGCCAACCAGGTGCGCTACGTGCGCCTGCTGCGCCCGCGCGATGAAGACCCCTTCGTGCTGCGCAGCGACGAGCTGAACGCCGCCGACGGCCTGCACCCCAGCAGCGCAGGCTATGCGCAGTGGTACCAGGAGCTGGTGGCCCAGGGCGGCCTGGCTCCCGCCACGGCAGGCGCCACCGCCACCCCGGCTTCCGAATAGCCCCCCTGTGCCGCCGCCCGGCGCGGCGGGAGGCGGGCGGTTCAACCAGGCCCCGAGGTGTCCGTGCACGCCTCGGCACTGCTTTGTGCACTGCCTGGCGCACTGCCATCACCACCCACGTCGGCCACCCAGGCCCTGACCTGCTCCACCACCCAGGCTCCGTCATCCAGCGGCAGGTCGTGCCCCGCACCGGGGTGCAGCCGCAAAGGTACCTGCCAGGCCTGCGCGATGGCGATGGAGCACCGCACATCCACCAGCCCGTCGCGCTGGCTGGCGAGCATCAGCACGCGCTGCAGCGGCGCGGCCACCGGCGCGCGGTAGCGGGCTGCAGCGGCCAGCTGGCGCAGCGCGTTGGCCGGCGACACGGGCCGCGCCCGCCGCACGCGCGCCCACTCGGCAACGGCAGCGCCATGGTCTGCCACGCGGCGGCTGGTCAGGCGCAGCACCGTGTGCTCCATCTGCTCGGGTGACCGGGGCCGCAGCACCAGCCCCAGCAGCGCCGCGTAGTTGCGCGGCCGCAGCCGCTGGTAGAAGGCGCTGAAGGGCTGGAAGCTGGTGTTGATGAGCACGCAGCCCGCCACCTCGTGCGGCGCCACCCGGGCCCATTCGGTGGCCACCATGGCACCCAGCGACATGGCCAGCAGGTGGTACGGCGGCGCCACGCCCCGGCGTGCCAGCCCGGCGCGGCATGCGGCCACCATGCCCGCCACCGTGGTGGGCGATGGCTGCCGGTGCAGGGCGCCATTGCCCGGCAGGTCCAGCGCGGTCACGGCATGGCCTGGCAGCGCCCGCTCGAAGTCGGCCACAAAGCTGCCCCAGTGCGCTGACTCGCGCGTGAGGCCGCGCAGGAAGATCCAGGTGGGCATCCGTCCCTTTCAACCAACAGTCTGCGGCACAGCGGCTACCGCATCAATACCAGGCCGCCAGCGCATCCGCCCGCCGCTGCGCGCGCTGCTCGGGCGCGGGGGCCCAGCGCGCGTGGCTGCACGCGGCGCGCGACAGAAAGTCCAGCAGCAGCATGTGCCGGCGCAGCACGCGCTGCTGGCGGTGGTCGATCAGCGGGTTGAAGATGCCCCAGCGCGAGAACAGCTGGCGCGGGTTCTTCTTGATCCACAGCCACGAGCCCATCTCCAGCGTCAGCGGCAAGAAGGTGTGGGTCGGCACGTTGCGGCAGGCCTGCAGGTACAGGTGGTCCCACAGGTCGCCGTGCGTCAGGTACTGCGCGCTCTGCGGCTCGATCACGTACGGGTGGTGGCTGTGGGCCTGCAAAAAGATCTCCTGCAGCGCATGCAGCTCGGCCAGGTGCGGGATGGGCTTGCGCGTGTGGGCGAACGGAAACCACAGCCGGTCCTGCACGCCAAAGCCCGAGTGGCAGTCCAGCGCCAGGCTGAAGCTGCGCGGCAGCAGCTCGGCCTCCACCACCTCGCACAAGGCCTGGGCCTCTTCTTCCATGGGCTCGCCCGCACGGCCCCGAAACCACGGCAGGCCCGCGCTCAGGCGCTGGCCGCCCACCCACAGCGGCACGCGGTCCATGGCCTCGACCGGCGCGTTGCGCATCAAATCCACGCCGCGCGGGTTGGCGCGGGTGGACGACCACATGCCGCCCGGGTTGACGATGGGCATGAACACCAGCCGCACCTGCTCGAGCTGCCGGTGCAGCGTGGCGTCCCAGCGCAGCCGCATCACCACGCTTTGCAGGTAGGCCATCACCACCTCGGTGCCGATGCGCTCCAGGCCGTGCACGCCACCGAAGAAGCCCACCGCCGGAACATCGGGCGCGTCGTTGCCGATGCCGATGGCGTAGATGGGAAGGCTGGGCCCGGCAGGCACCTGCACCTGGCGCACCACCCGCACGTCCAGGTGCGCAGCGCCCTGCTCGATGATCTTTTCCAGTGCCAGCAGCTCGGACAGCATGTTTTTCCGGTGAATGGCGGCCCGTGGGGCGCGCACCAGCCGGCGAGCTTAAGCGGGCGCCCGGCCCCGCGATAGCCCCATGCGGGCGGCTGTTGCTATTCACCCCGGTGACGCCAAACCGTCACATTGGCGGGCTAACGTGGCCGCAGTCAACGGGTGGAGGTACACCATGCTCTGGAAAATTCTCGGACTGCAGCGGCTGCTGGATGAGCTCTTCGATCAAGGCTGGGTGCGCTTTGACCTGCCCCGCACGGACGGATGGTTCCATGACGACGCGCCGCTCCCGTCGCAAGACTGAGGCCTACCGCCTCGCGGTGCTGTGCGGCACGCTGGGCTGCGCATTTGCGTGGGGCCTGGTGGAGCTGCTGGCGCTGCAGCGATCGCGCTACCAGCTGTGGCGCGACAGGCACCACACATCGGACGCGCGCCTGCTGCGTTAATCCCCAGCCGCCGCAGCGCGCCCTGCGCAGGCCCTCTGCGGCGCCATGAACAGGCCCTGCCCGCGCATGCCGCGCGGGCCGCGCCAGCGCTTGACGCGCCCCCGCACAGCGCTGCGCGAACGCTGCTGCAAGAATCCTCAAACCTCTGCGGGTCTTCCATATGCTGGCGCGTTGCGCATACGCACCTAAAATCGCGCGTCCCCTCAAAAAATTGAACAGGGACGTCTCGAAACTCTGAAACAACAAAATCATCATGGCAACTGCGAAAAAAACCCCCGCTGCTCCTGCAAAGAAGGCCGTCGTCAAGGCCGCGGCTCCTGCAGCCAAGAAGGCGGCTCCCGCCAAGAAGGCCGCAGCCCCTGCGACCAAGGCAGCCCCTGCCAAGAAGGCTCCTGCCGCCAAGGCCGCCGCCGTGCCGGCAGCGCTCAAGCCCATCAAGGCAGCGTTCAACAAGACCACGCTGGTCGCCCACCTGGCCGAGCAATCGGGCGTGGAACCCAAGGCCACCAAGGCCGTGCTGGCAGCACTCGAAGCCGCCATCCTGGGCTCCGTGCACAAGAAGGGCTCCGGCGAATTCACGCTGCCAGGCGTGCTGAAGATCGGCCTGCAGCAAGTCGCGGCCAAGAAGAAGCGCTTCGGCAAGGACCCCTTCACCGGTGAAGAGCGCTGGTTCCCCGCCAAGCCCGCATCGGTCAAGATCAAGACCCGCGCGCTGAAGAAGCTCAAGGACGCAACGGCCTGATCAATCAGCCCGCGCTCCCCAGCGACAAGGACCAGATGCCTCCGGGCGTCTGGTCCTTTTTCTTTGTGCGGGCCTGGGGTTTTAGTTGGGCTGGCAGTGCCCCGTGGCGCCGTCGCAGCCCAGGCAGTCCACCTGCAGCACCAAGCCCGCCACCAGCGGCCGCAGGCCCACTTCGGCCGCGCGCAGCTCCAGCTCGTTGCGCAGCTGTGCGCCGGGCAGCGTGGCCGAGCGCTCGCACCGGCGGCAGGCCATGCGCACGTCGGCCGACGGCGGCGGCGCATGGGGCCGCAGGCGGTACACGGTGTGGCGCCGGTCGCTGCGGTCGTGCAGCAGCACGCCCAGGGTCTGCAGCTCATGGATGATGCGGTACACCGTGCTGGTGCTCACGTGCGTGCCGCGCAGCAGCATCTGGTGAAACGCCTCGTCCGCGCCGATGCCCGCGCTGCCCGCGGAGTGGATCACCTGCAGCACGCCGATGCGCGCCGTGGTGGGGCGCAGGCCCGCGGTGCGCAGGCGCTGCGGCATGGTCACCGGCTCGTCGGTGGCTACCCTCATGGCTGCACCACGGTGGCCATGGCGGCCACGCTGTGCGCGACAGCGTCAACATCGGGCTGCCAGCCCCCGCCCAGTGCGCGGTACAGAGCCACCTGCGCCTGCCATTCGGCCTGGTGCAGCTGGGCCGCCATGTCCTGCGCGGCGTACAGGGTGCGCTGTGCATCCAGCAGCGTGAGCAGCGTCTCGGCCCCGGCGCGGTAGCGCGACTGCGCCAGCGTGGCCGCCTGCTGCGCCTGCTGCACCACCTGCGCCTGCGCGGTGCGCTGGGCCTGCGTGCCCGCCACCGCCTGCAGGGCTTGTTCCACATCGCTCACGGCCGCCACGATGCTGGCGCGGTACTGCGCCAGCAGCTCGGCCTGCCGCGCCTGGGCCGCATCGCGGTCGGCAGCCAGGCGCCCGCCGTCGAAGATGGGCGCGGCCAGCGCGGCGGCCAGGCTGTAGAGCGGGTTGTCGAACACGCGGGGCAGGTTGCTGCCCCCGGTGCCCAGGCTGGCAGTCAGGCTGATGCTCGGCAGCAGCGCCGCGCGGGCTGCGGCCACGTCGGCGTGGGCGGCAAAAAGCCGCGCCTCGGCCCGCGCAATGTCGGGCCGCCGCACCAGCAGGTCGGCGGGCGACCCGGCAGCGGGCGCCAGCACCTGCGTGGCGGGCAATGCGCTGGCCTGCACCACCGGCCACTGCGCCTGGCCCAGCAGCGCGGCCAGCGCCGTGTGAGCGCCCGACACCTGCTGGCGCCGTGCCTCCAGCACCTGCCGCTGCGTGGCCACCAGGCCGCGCTGCTGCGCCAGCTCGAGCTGCGTGGCGGCCCCGGCGCGCGCGCGCGACGCGACCACGGCCAGCACGCGCTCGGCGCTGTGCAGGTTCAGCTCGGCAATCGCCAGGCGCTCGCGCCCGCCCACCAGTTGCAGCCAGGCCTGCGCCACCGCCGCCGTCAGCGTGATCTGCACCGCGCCGCGGTCGTGCACGCTGGCGGTGCGCAGGGCCTGGGCACTGGCACGCTCGGCACCCAGGCGGCCCCAGGCATCGAGCTCGTAGCTGGCGACCAGCGCAGCGCCGATCTGGTTGCCGGCCACCTCGGCCTGCCCGCCGGCACGGGCCTGGCGGCGGGCGTCGAGCGTGCCGGTCACGGCGGGCAGCAGGCTGGCGCCGGCGGCCCGCGCCACGGCATCGGCCTGCTGCACCCGCGCGATGGCGGCGGCGAGGTCCGGGCTCTGCGCGTGGGCGGCGTGGATGAGCGCGTCGAGCTCTGCGACGCCGAGCACGGAGACACCCGTCGCCACCCCCTGCGTAGGCGGCAGCGGGCTGGCCCACTGCACGGGCAAGGCGGGTGCGGCAGCGGCATCTTCGGGCAGCGGCTGCACCGCGGCGCAGCCGCCGAGCAGCAGCACGCCGGCGGCAAGACAGGACACAGAAGCAATACAAGTGCGCATACCAACCATCACAATCATTCGGAAGCCAGGGCCACCACGGGGTCGAGCCCGGCGGCGCGGCGGGCGGGCATGTAGCCGAACACCAGGCCCGTGGCCACGGCGCAGGCAAAGGCACCGCCCATGGCGGTGAGCGAGAAGATCACGGGCACGCCCGACACGATGAGCACCGCGCCTACGGCCAGGCCGATGGCCAGGCCCGCCGCGCCGCCCACCAGCGTGACGAGCACGGCCTCGGTGAGGAACTGGCGCAGGATGTCGCCCTGCCGCGCGCCGGTGGCCATGCGGATGCCGATCTCGCGCGTGCGCTCGCGCACCGTCATCAGCATCACGTTCATCACGCCGATGCCGCCCACCACCAGCGACACGGCCGCGATCAGGCCCAGCATCATGGTCATGGCGTTGCGCGTCTGCGCCTCGGCCTGCAGCTTGGCCGCCGCGTTGCCGATGCGAAAGTCCTCGCGCCCGTGGCGCGACAGCAGCAGCGCGTGCATGGCCTTCTCGGCCGCCTGTACCTGCTCCACCGACGCGGCAGCGACCACGGTGTAGTCGGGCTGGGTCTGCACGCGGTACACGCGCGCGCGGCCCGACTGGTAGGGGATGAACACCATGTCGTCGTAGTTCTGCGCGCCCGAGTCGGCGCCGCGCTCGGCCATCACGCCGATCACCTCGAACGGCGCGTTGCCGATCAGCAGGTGGCGGCCCAGCGGGTTCGGGTGGTCCGGAAAGAACTGCGCGCTGGCCTTGTGCCCCAGCACCACCAGCGGCGCCAGGTCGCGGTCTTCGGCCGCGCTGTAGTAGCGGCCCTGGGCCACCTTCCAGTGGTGCACGCGGGGCATGTCCTCGCTGGCGGCGAACACGTAGATCTGCCGCTCGACATTGCCATGGCGCACGGGGATGGGGTCGCCGATGACGGGCATCACGTGGCCGATCTCGGGCAGGCGGGCGATGGCCTCCAGGTCCTCTGCGGTGATCTCGCCCTGCGGCCCACCCTCGCGCGGGTGGCTGGCGCCCAGGTACATGATGGTGGTGCCCATGGAGCCCATCTGCTCCACCACGCGCTGCTTGGCGCCCTCGCCCACGCCCATCATCACGATGACCGACGCCACGCCGATCACGATGCCCAGCAGCGTGAGCCCGGTGCGCGCGCGGTTGATGCGCATGCCGCGCCAGGCCGAGCGGGCGGCCTCGGCCAGTTCGGCCCAGAAGACGCGGCCAGAACGCTTGCTACCATTTTTATAGCTGCTTGCGCTTGCTGGTTGCGCGGTAGAGGCATTTTTTTCTTCCAACGCCCCTGCCACGACCGCACCGCTGTCCGCCACGATCTCGCCGTCACGGATCTCGATCACGCGGCGCGCCTGGGCGGCCACTTCGCGGTCGTGGGTGATGAGCACGATGGTGTGGCCCGCATCGGCCAGCTCGTGCAGCAGCGCCATCACCTCGGCGCCGCTGTGGGTGTCCAGCGCGCCGGTGGGCTCGTCGGCCAGGATGATGCGGCCGCCGTTCATCAGCGCCCGCGCAATCGACACGCGCTGCTGCTGCCCGCCCGACAGCTGCGTGGGCCGGTGGTGCAGCTTGTCGGCCAGGCCCAGGCGCGACAGCAGTGCGGCTGCGCGGCGGGTGCGCTCCTCGCGCGGGGTGCCGGCGTAGATGGCGGGCACCTCGACGTTCTCGCACGCCGACTCGGCGCGGATCAGGTGGTAGCCCTGAAAGACGAAGCCGAAGGCCTCGCGCCGCAGCCAGGCCAGCTGGTCGGCGTCGAAGCCCGCCACGTCTTCGCCCTGGAAGCGGTAGCTGCCGCTGCTGGGCTTGTCCAGGCAGCCGAGCAGGTTCATCAGCGTGGACTTGCCCGAGCCCGACGCGCCCACGATGGCGACGAATTCGCCCGCATGGATCGACAGCGAGATGCCACGCAGCACCTCCACCTCGGGCTGCTCGCCACCGCCGTAGCGACGGCGCACGCCGCGCAGCTCGATCAGCGGCACACCCGGGGCGTCATGCAAGACGCTGTGCAGGGTGTCGTGTTGGATGCCGTTGCCTGCGGTCACAGCTTGAACCTTTGCGGGCCGCTGCGCGCAGGGCGCTCGCCGGTCACCAGCTGCTCGCCCTCCTGCAGGCCCGAGCGCACCTCGGCCAGGTGGCGGCTTTTCACGGCGACGACGACGGCGCGCTGCTCCACCACGCCATCGGCGCGCAGCACGCGGGCGCTGTGGGTGGCCGCGGCGGCCTTCTCGCCAGCGCCGGCACCAGCGCTGTCACCGTCACCCTCCGCATCAGCTGCCTTGCCACCCGCCGCCTTGCCGCCGGCCGGGCTGGCAGGGCTGGCCGGACTGGCCAGTGCCGACAGCGGCACGGCGATCACGCCCTGCGCCTGCGCGGTGACGAAGCTCGTCTGCGCGGTCATCTGCGGCATCAGCTCGCCGTCCGCGTTGTCGACGTCGAACAGCACGGTGTACGACACGGCCTTGCTCGCGGCGGCCTGTGCGTTGGCGCCGCCCGCGGCCTTGGCCTCGGGCGTGGGCGGCGCGGGCAGCACCTGGCGCACGGTGCTGCGCCAGCGGCGCGCGGCGGCGTCGGCCTGCCCGCCCAGCGTGGTGAAGTACACCGGCAGGCCCGCCTGCACGCGGCGGATGTCGGCCTCGGAGACTTCGGTCCACACGGTCATGGTCGACAGGTCCGCCACGCGCAGGATGTTGGGCGTCTGGTAGGTGGCGTTCAGGGTCTGGCCCTCGCGCGCTTCCAGCGCCACCACGGTGCCGGCCATGGGCGCGTAGATGCGGGTGTAACCAAGGCGCGCCTCATCGGCCTTCAGGCTCGCCTGGGTCTGGTCGATCTGTGCCTTCAGGTGGTCGATGCGCGCCGCGGCCGATGCGAGCGCGGCCTCAGCCGTCTGCAGGTCTTCGAGCCGCGTGGCGCCTTCGCGCTCCATCTGCTGCTGGCGGGCCTGCTGCTGCTGGGCCAGGCGGTGCTGGGCCTGCTGCTCGGCCAGCTGCGCGCGCAGGCCGGCCAGCGCGGCGCGCGCGCCGTCCACCGTGGCCTGCTGCACGCTGGGGTCTATCTCCACCAGCAGCTGGCCCTTCTTGACCTCGGTGCCGGGCTGCACGTGCAGGCGCGTTATCTGCCCCGACACCTGCGCGCCCACGTCCACATAGCGGCGCGGCTGCAGCGTGCCGATGGCGCTGACCGTGGCCTCGATGTCGCCGCGCGCCACGGGCACGGTGTCGTAGACCATGGCGGGCTGCCGCGTCCACCACCAGGCGCCGGCGGCGATGGCACCCGCCAGCACCACCAGGGCGCCCACGCGGCGGGCCGTGCGTGCAGTGCGTGCAGTGCGTGCGGTGTGTGTATGGGGTGGGGTCGGGGCCATCAGCGGGGCACCTCGAAGCTGAGCGTGGCGGTGTGGCGCACGTCGTCGTATTTCTTGCCGTCCACGGTGACGGAGCCGTTGACCTTGGCGCTCACCTCCAGCACGTAGAGGCCGGGGAACGGCGTCTCCAGCTGCACCGTGCCGTCGGCCGCCGGGGCCAGCGTGCGGCGCCAGCCGGCGCTGGTGTCCACATTCACTTGCGACGCCGCCACGGTCTGCCCCTTCCACACCAGCTTGAAGGTGTTGCCGCCCGGCGTGGTGGGCACCAGCTCCAGGTCGTTGGCGGCGCGGGTCTCGGTGCGGCCGGTGCGAGCCTGGTAGTAGGTGACCGCGCCGTGGCCGGTGATGTGCAAGGTGCTCAGGCGCAGGTCGTCCCCGCCCGGCGCGGTGATGTCGATGTGGCCGGCCTGCGGCGCCACGGGCAGGTCCTTGCCGTCGGCCAGGTAGGCGCGCGGCGCCTGGAGGGGCGGCAGCGCCGCGCTGCGGCGGGGCAGCTCGCCGGCGTAGGCGCGGGCCTGGGCCCCATCGCGCTGCAGCCACACATAGTCGGCATGGGCATGGCCCGCCCAGGCGCAGGCGGCCAGCGCAAGCAAGGCACCGGCGGCGGCGGAAGGTGAGGCAAAGAGTGAAGACATGGCTGGTTCGAAAAACGAAGATAAAAAAACGCAGGCCGCCAACGGCGCAGGCTGCAGGGCCCGCGCACTGCACCTACTGCCTATGACCAACGAGACGGAAAAAAGGGCACGCTGTTCGGGACTTTTTTTGCCGACGCCCCCCAAGCGGCGCCGCCGGTGCCTACAGCCCGCCAGCGGACCCCACAAGGCACACGCCCGCCACCAGCACCGTGGCCGCCGACACCCGCACCGCCAGGTGCGGCGCGTAGGTCAGCAGGACACCCACCAGCAGGCCGCCCGCCGTGAGAAGGCCGCACCAGGCGGTCAGCCCCACGGTGGCGCCCCAGGCCCCGATGCTGGCGGCCAGGGACAGCGCCAGCAGCAGGCTGCCCGCCCAGCGCAGCACCCGGCGCCGTGTGCGCGGCACCTCGGCGCGGCCGGTGACCTGTTCGTGGTGGCGGTCCAGGGCCAGCGCCAGGCCCGCCATGCCGCTGAACGACAGCGTGAGCGCGGCCAGCGGTGCGGCCCAGATCGCCGCCGTCATGCGCCCGCCTTCAGCGCCCACAGCGCAGCGGCCAGCACGGCCGACGGCACGGCCAGGCCCATCCAGGCGCGCAGTGCACTGCGTGCGCTGAAGGCCCAGATCACCGCCGCCGCATACACCGCAAAGCTGAGCAGGGTGGCCGTGAGCAGCGCGCTGGCGCGGCTGGTGTCCAACGCGCGGGGCAGCCCCACGGCCAGCACCGCGGTGAACAGCGACGCCAGCGCATAGCCGCCCAGGGCCGCCGCCAGGGCGCGGCTGGCCACCATCAGGCGGTAGCGCGCGGCAGAGCCTGCGTGTGCGGTGGCCATGGCGGCTTACTGCGCGACGAAGGTCAGCGTGGTCGTGTAGCCCAGCTTGGCGACCTTCTGGCCGGCAATGACCACATCGCCCACGGCAGGTGCCTCGTGGGTGCTGACGAGCACGTAGCGGCCCTTGCCGTTCACCGGCACGTCGATGCGGCCGGCGGCATCGGTCTTGAAGCCCTTGGTCCACTTGTCGGGCGTGATCACCGTGACGGTCTTGTTCACCACGGGCTGGCCCTTGAACACCAGCGTGAAGGTGTTGCCACCCGCCGTGACGGGCACCAGTTCGTAGTCGAGCACGGCCTGCGTCTCGCTGCGGCCGGCGCGCGCGTTGAACACGGCGGCCTGGAAGCTGCCGTCCTTGGCCTTCCAGGGCTTCCAGACCTGGTCGTTGGACAGGCGCACGTCGCCGGCAGCGGCCACGTCGGCCTCCAGGAATTCCTCCTTGGCGGTGAGCTTGGCCGTCTGCTGGCGGTCGGTGGTGAAGACCTGGGTGGTGGCGGCCAGCTTGGCCACTTCGGCGCCCTTGTCGTGCTCGCTGTCGGCATCGCCCACGTACACACGCACCGGGCCGGTGGCATCGCGCTCCAGCCACAGCTGGTGGGCGGTGGCAGACAGGGCGATGCCGGACAGGGCGACGGCGAGCAGGGTTTTCTTGAACATGGAGACTCCTTTGAAAATCGAGAAGAAGAAAAAGAAGAAAGAGAAATCGGGGAAGAAGCACTGCGGCGCGCTAGAGGGCGGCACCCGCGACCACGGCACCACGGGCGCGTGCGGGCTCCGCCGCAGCGCGCTGCCGGCGGTGCACGCGGCGTGCAGCGACCGCAAGGCACACGCCCAGCGCCAGCATGGTGAGGTCGAACCCGGCCAGCATCCAGTCGCCCGCAGGCAGGGTGACGCCCAGGTGGCGGTCGGTGGTCAGTGCGTTGAGCAGGGGCAGCAGCGCAAACGCCGCGGCGGCCAGCCACAGCGATTCCAGCCACGCGCGCAGCGGCGTGCGCAAGGCCGGGTACAGCAGCAGCACGCCCCAGGTGATGAAGAGCACGTGCGCCTCCCACTCGCGGCGGGTGGCGAAGTCCGCCGGGATCAGGCGGTTGGCCCAGAAGTACGCGGCCACGGCCACGGGCAGGCCGGCCACGGTGCCGATGTTCAGGCACTCCACCAGCCGAAAGCCGAACTCGGGCTTGCCGCCCGCCTTGGCCCGCTTGTCCTGTTGGGCGCGGCGCTTCGCGGTCCAGAGCACAAGGCCGGTGGCGATCATCGCGCAGCCCAAGAGGCCACTCGCAAAGTACAGCCAGCGCAGCACGGGCCCTGCAAAGCGGCCTTCGTGCAGGGCCAGCAGGACGTCCTGCGTCTCGCGGGCCGCGCCGTCTTCGGCCTTGGGCGGCAGGGCCTCGCCCGTGCGGGCATCAAAGCGCAGCCGGTCGCTGCCGGCAATCTGCCCGCCCGCCACGCGCACCAGTTGCACGTCGGCATCGGCGCGCCCGGGCTGCTGCACGCCCACGCGCGCCACCTGGCCCGCGCCCCACTGCGCCTCGGCCTGGGCCACCAGCGGCGCCAAAGCGGTGAGCGGCTGCGCGGAAACAGTGGCATTCACGGCGGCCGGTCGCTGCAGCAGGTCGTCGTAGAACACCTGCGCGTTGCCCGCATAGTGGCTGGCCGCCAGGCCCGCCGGCATGTACTGGAACAGGAAGAACACCAGCCCGCTGTACGTGATCATCAGAAAGAACGGCAGCGCCGTCACGCTGATGATGTTGTGCGCGTCCAGCCACGAGCGCTGCCCCTTGCCCGGCCGGAAGGTGAAGAAGTCCACGAAGATCTTCTTGTGGGTGATGACCCCGGTCACCACGGCCATGAGCATCAGCATGGTGCACACGCCCACCAGCCGGATCGCCACGTCGTACGGCACGTAGTGCAGCATGTAGTGCATGCGGTACAGCAGGTGGCCGCCGCCGGTCTTGCGCACCACGGGCTCGGCGGCTGCCTGACCGGTGTCCGGGTCGAGCGTTCGGCGCACGAAGCGGCCGCGCGCGCCGGGCTTGCCATCGGCGGGCGGCTCGCGCCAGCTCACGCTCAGTGCGCTGCTGCCGCGCTGGCCGGGCAACTGCACCGACCAGTCCTGCGACTGTGGCGGCGCGTTGGCCTGCAGGTAGGCCTGCGCCAGCGCGACCGCCCGGTGCGGGTCCACTGTCGCGGCAGCGGTGTCCAAGGGCAGCTCGGGGCGCATCCACCGGTCGATCTCGTGCGCGAAGTAGCCGGCCGTGCCCGTCACGAACACGAAGAACAGCACCCAGCCCACCACCAGCCCGACCCAGGTGTGCAGCCAGGCCATGCACTGGCGAAAGCCTTCTTTCATGGCAGATCACTCCGGTTGCAGCGATGCGATGGCATGCATCACCCCCTGCCGGTAAAACTGGCGCAACACAGGCCAGGGCTCCCGCGCAAGGGCCGCCCCGCCGCGCTGGGAGCGGCCCCCTTCCAGGGGGACGGCGCAAAGCGACTCAGGGGGTGCATCAGAACCGCACGTCCAGCGCCACCTGCAGGCTGCGCGGCGCACCGTAGTACGAGTTGCCGACCGAGGTGTAGTACACCTTGTCGAGGGCGTTGCGCAGGTTGGCCGTGACGGCCACCGTGTCGGTGATGGCGTAGCGCACCATGAGGTCGACCACCGCATACGCGGGCTGCGTGAACCGCACGCGCGCGGCGCCCTGGTTGTCGCGGTAGATCTGGTTCTGCCAGCGCAGGCCGCCGCCCACGGTCAGGCCCTTGCCGATGCCCGCGATGCGGTAGCTGGTGAACAGCTTGGCCGTGTTCTGCGGCACGTCGGTGAGCAGGCGGGTGCGCAGGCGGTCCTGCGTGAGGTTGCGCGAGAAGCCCGCCGCGACCTGCCAGCCCGGGCGCACCTCGCCCGTGGCCTCGACCTCGAAGCCGCGCGTGCTGGTGCCCGAGACGGCCTCGTAAGCCTGGCTGCCGTCCGGGGCGAACACGTTGGGAATGGCCACGCCCAGGTTGTCCTGCCGCGCCTTGTAGATGGCGCCCGAGACGTTGAGGCGGTCGTTCAGGAACGCGCCCTTCACGCCTAGCTCGAAGCTGTCGCCCGTCTGAGGGTCCATGTAGTCGCCGTTGGCCAGGCGCAGGCTCTGCGGCGTGAAGATGGTGGTGAAGCTTGTGTAGGCCGACCAGTTGCGGTCGATGTCGTAGACCAGGCCCAGGTACGGGGTGACCTCGCCGCTTTCGTAGCGGTTGTTGGCGGTGGTGGCGCCGGTGGAAAAGCGGGTGCTGGTCTGCGCGCGGCTCCAGTCCACCACGCGCGCGCCGGCCAGCACGGCCAGCGCATCCGTGGGCTTGAAGCGCACGGTGGCGTAGGCGCTGTTCAGGCGTTCGTCCGACGTGTTGCGGCCGATGCTGGGGTTGGGCGGCGCGGCGGGCGAGGTGCCGTCCCAGGTGAAGATGTTGCCGATGGCACTGCTCCAGCCCGCGTGCGTCCAGTTGGTGTACGACGGCGCGTCGTAGCTGGTGCGCGACATCTGCGCGCCGAAGGCCACGTCGTGCTTGCGGCCCAGCAGGTCGAAGCGGCCCGTGGTCTGCACGTCCAGGCTGTCCTGGCGGGGCGTGGCGCTCCAGCGGCCCGCCCACAGCGTGACACCCGCGCCCGTCGCGCGCACCGGCGCGCCGCCGCTGGCGTAGCCGATCAGCTCGTCGTAGAAGTTGTTGGTGCGGGTGGCCGTAGCCTTGACCTTCCAGTCGTCGCTGAAGCGGTGCTCCAGCGCCGCGAACACCGAGGTGTAGTGGCGTTTGGAATACGCCCAGGGCGGCGCGGCCGAGGCCGAGCGGCTCCATTGCGTGCGCGTGCCGTCGGAGTAGTAGGCCGGCAGGCCGCCGCGCGCATGGCCCGTGGCGTCGTGGTGCTGCACCGAAGCGCCGGCCAGCAACTGCGTCTGTGCGGTGAGGTCGGCCTCGACCGCGCCGTAGAGCAGCTTCTTGCGCTCCTTCAGGCGGTCGATGTAGGAGTCGTTGTCCTGCGCGGCGGCCACCAGGCGGCCCCGCACGCTGCCCGACGCGTTGATGGGCCCGGCGATGTCCGCCTCGGTCCGCACATGGTTCCACGAGCCCGCCTCGGCCCGCACCGAGGCCTGGAAGTCGGCGGTGGGCCGCTTGCGGATCATGTTGATGGCCGCGCCCGGCGTGCCGATGCCGTTCATGAGGCCCGAGGCGCCGCGCACCACTTCCACGCGGTCGAACATCGCCATGTCGTTGGTCTGGAAGATGCTCGAGTAGTTGGAGTCCGTCTGGCGGACGCCGTCGATCATGTAGGTATTGACCGAGAAGCCGCGCGAGTAGATCGGCGAGGTGTCCGAGCCCTGGTTGCCGCTCTGGCTGAACACCAGCCCGGGCGTCTGCGCGACCACGTCGGACAGCTGGGTCAGGCCCTGGTCTTCCATGCGCTGGCGCGTGATGACGCTGACCGACTGGGGCGTCTCGCGCAGCGACAGGGCGAGCGGCGTGGACGTGCCCGCCTGGCGCGTGGTGTAGGAACCGCTGTGCTCGGTGAGCGCGCTGGGCTCGGCCTGGGCCTGCACCCGCACTTCGGCCAGGCTGGTCTCGCCGGCAGCACCCGCAGCACCCGATGAAGCCGCCGCAGGCGGCCTGCGCACCACGATGCTGGTGCCTTCGATCACGCCCACCAGGCCCGAGCCCGCGAGCAGCCGGTCCAGCGCCTCGCGCACCGTGAGCGACCCGTTCACGGCCTGCGCAGAGCGCCCGGCCACCAGTGCGGGCTGCACCATGAGCTCCATGCGCGACTGGCGCGCCAGGTCGTTGAGCGCCTGGGCCAGCGGCTGCGCGGCAATGCTGAGCGCCACGGCGGGCTGCGCGGCGGCGGGCGCCACCTGGGCGCTGGCGCCCATGGCCACCAGGCTGAGCGCGGCGGCCAGGGCCAACGGGGCGGGCCGGAATCGGGTGCGGGGCATGTGAGAGATCTCCCTGGAAACGGATGTTGGAATGGATGTTTGAATAAGACGCCTTCTCATGTAGACGCAGGCCGAAGCCATCCCCCTAGGTCGGTGGGTAAAGTTTTTTGAAAAAAGATGCGGGGCCCTGTGCAGGGCAAGGCGGGGCGCGCGGGGCCCACAGGCGCGCAGACCCATCCGCCGGCGGCGGACGGCCAGGAACGGCCTGCAGCCTGCCGATACCGAGGTGGCTACTGGGGGTGGGGAGCGGCCACGATCTCGGTGACCGCGCCGTGCGCGCGCAGCTGCACGGGCAGCACGCTGGGCAGTGCCCGGGTGAAGTTATCCAGCCGCCGCGGGTCGAACGTGCCGGTCAGGCGCAGGGCCCCCACGCCAGGGTCGCGCACCACGAGTTGCGTGGAGCCGTACCGGGCGAATTCGGCCAGCGCCTGCGACAAGGGCGTGTCGTCGAAGCTCACCCGCCCATCGCGCCAGGGTGCAATGCCCGCAGGGGGCACGGGGGCGATGGCGGCAAGGTGGCCGTCCGCAGCGCTGCGCACCTGCTGGCCTGCGGTCAGCTCCACCACCTCGGGCCCGGCATCGGCAGCGCGCGCCACGCGCACGCGGCCCTCTTCCACCGCCACGCGCACACCGGCGTCGCCCGGCACGCCGGGCGTGTAGCGCACCGAGAACCGGGTGCCCACCACCGTGATGCGCAAGGGCCCTGCCAGCACGTCGAACGGCCGCGCGGCATCGCCCTGCACCCTGAACACGGCCTGACCTTCGGGCAGCACCACCTCGCGGCGCTGGCGGCGGAAGGTGACGTCCAGGCGGGTGTTAGTGTCCAGGCGCACGGTGCTGCCATCGGGCAGGTGCACCTCGGACTGCTGGCCCAGGCCGGTGGAGAGGGCCTGCTCATACACGGGTTGCTGCTGCCAGTGGTGGTAGCCCATGACCGTGGCAGCAACCACCAGGCAGACCGATGCGGCCGTGGCGGCGCCCTGCCCCCAACTCCAGTTCCAACTCCAGGTCCATGCACGTGGGCGGGCCGGTGCGCCGGCACGGGCCTTGTCCTGCGTCAAGCCCGCGCGCAGCTGCCGGACTGCCGCTGCGGGCAATGCGTCGAGCGCGCGCCAGTCCTGCTGCCAGCGCGCCAGCGCCGCCGCATGCCGCGGGTCGGCGTCGCGCCACGCATGCAGGGCCTGCAGCGTGGCAGCATCCGGTGCGCCCTGGCTGCGCACGAGCCAGTCCAAGGCTTCACCGTCGAAGTGGTCGATGGCGTCGATGCAGTCGTTGGCGCCGTCCGGCGCGGGCATGGGGGGCTGCGCGCTCATGGCTGGTCCTCCCCCTGTGCGGTGGCGCGGCACGCGCGGCAGGCCACCATGGCGCGCTTTATGTGCTGCTCCACCATCTTGCGCGAGATGCCCATCTGCGCGGCCACCTCGGCCTGCGACAGCCCGTCGAACTTGTGCAGGATGAACGCTTCGCGGCAACGCAGCGGCAGCGATTCGATGGTGGCGATCATCGAGGCCACGCCTTGCGCGGAGGTGAAGGCGGCTTCGGGCTCGCACACGGCGGGTGCGGGCAATTCGGACACATCGGGCAGGCTGTCGTCGGCCTCCGAAGGCACCGTGCCGCGCACCACATGGCGGCGGTGCTGGTCAATGAGCAGGTTGCGCGCGGTGCGGTACAGCAGCGCGCGCGGCTGGGCCACGGCCTCGCCGCTGCGCTGCAGCGCCAGCACGCGCGCGTAGGCCTCGTGCACCAGGTCTGCCGCCGTGTCGCGGCTGCGCACCATGCGGGCAAAGTAGTTCAGCAGTTCTTGGTAATAGTGGGCAACCACGGCGCACGCAGCCTGACAAAGGGCGGCCCGAACGCGGCAGGTTCGGGACCGGGACGGCTGGGGGCGCAGTGTGGTCAGGCCCGTGGCTAATAAGAATGATTCTCATATTGTAAGGACTTGGGCCGGCCCGGGTTTGTAAAGATGGACTAGCCGGTGATGACCCGTTCGTCCACCGGGCTGGCCTGCAGGAGCGCCACGTCGGCGGCCCGCCGCGCCAGCACCGCGCCCTGGTTGATGTAGCCCTTGTCGGTGATCTCGCCGCTGTCCGCATCGGGCGGCTGCGCCAGCACCAGGGCGCGCGTGGGGCACTGCGACGAGCCCGCGCCGGCGTTGCGCCGGGCCCGCATCACGCCCTGCAGGGCGGCGGTGAGCTTCGCAGGGTCGGCCGCGCCCGCTGCCGACGGGAACACCAGCATGCCCACTTCGTCGTGGTTGTGGCCGGTAAGCACGATGTCCTGCACCAGCGGCGCGAGCTGCGAGATCAGCTCCACGCGCAGCGTGCCCACCGACACCCAGCTGCCGCTGGAGAGCTTGAAGTCTTCGGCCACCCGTCCGTTGAAGACCACGCCACGCTCGGGCCGCTCGGGGTCCACCAGGTAGCCGGCGTCGCCGATGCGGTAGAAACCCTCGCTGTCGAACGCGGCCGCCGTCTCGGCCGGCGCGTTGCGGTAGCCCGGAAACACCGACACGCCCTTGACCCGCATCTCCAGCTTGCTGCCATTGGGCACGAGCTTGAGCGCCAGCCCGGGCAGCGGCGCGCCGATGCAGCCGGCCTTCTCCAGCCGCCAGTGCGCGCTGGTGACGGCGGGCGATGTCTCGGTGGAGCCCCAGGAGGTGGTCAGCCACAGCGGCTGCGCGGGCCGCACGCGCAGGGCCAGCGCTTCGAGCCGCTGCCAGGTGGACGGCGCGAGCGCCGCAGCCGCATAGAACGCCAGCCGCATGCGCGACAGGACCTCGGCGGCCAGTTGCTCGTCCGCTTCCAGGAAGGGCAGCAGCATATCGAAGCCGCGCGGCACGTTGAACAGCATGGTGGGCTTCACGTCGCGCAGGTTGCGCACCGTCTTCTCGATGAGCCCGGGCACGGGCCGCCCTTCGTCGATGTAGAGCCTGCCGCCGTGGCACAGCACCATGTTCAGGTTGTGGTTGCCGCCAAAGGTGTGGCTCCACGGCAGCCAGTCCACCAGCACCGGCTTTTCGTGGGTCAGGAAGGGCCAGGTCTGGGCCATCATCTGCTGGTTGGCGCAGAGCATGCGGTGGGTGTTGATGACCACCTTGGGCCGGCCGGTGGAGCCTGACGTCAGCAGGTACTTGGCATGGTCGTCGGGCGCGATGGCGTCGAACGCCTGGCGCACGGCCGGGGTCTCCACCCCCTGCAGCAGCCGCGCGAAGGGCAGCGCGCCCGGCACCTCGTCGGCGTGGCGGCTGAACACCTGCAGCGCGTCCGATGCGTACCCCGCCAAGGCCGGTGCGTATGCCCGGGCATCGGATGCATAGATCAGCGACGGCCCCAGCGCCGCGAGCATGCTGTGCAGCCGAGTGGAGTCCTTGGAGCGCGCGTAGGCGCTGGACAGCGAGCACGAAGCGAGGCCCACATGCATCGCCGCGAGCATGAGCACCGCGTGGTCCACCGCATTGTCCGACAGGATCGCCACGGGGCGGTCGACCGGCAGCTTCAGGTCGAGCAGCGACTGCGCCACGGCGCCCACGGCACGGCGCAACTCGCCGTACGTCAGGCTGCGCCAGTGCTCACCCTTGTCATCGCGCTCGGCCAGGGCCAGCGCGTCGGGCGTCTCAAGCGCCCAGTGCTCCAGCCACTCGCCGATGCAGCGCGCATAGTCGCCCAGCGGCACGGGGGACTGCAGCGTGATCGAGCCGTCGTCTGCACGGGTCTGGGTGGTCAATGCCAGCGCGATCTGGGTGTCGTCGTCAAGGAATCCGGGGTGCATGGCGTGGTGTCTCTCTGGCGGTGTCTGGGTGAGGCAGGTGATGGGGAGCGCCCGGCGCATCAGGTCGGCGTGTCCAGCCCGGGGGATGCGCTCTTGGCGCGCAGCAGTCCGATGAGCAGGGCGTCGCGCGCCTGCGCCAGCTCTGCCTGGGTGCGCCCGCCGAGCGCCTGGTCCACGCCCTCGACCACGCGGCGCTGCAACTCGGGCGTCATGCGCGGCGCGCCCAGGTCGTCCCACCAGCCTTCGATGGGGCCGCCCAGGTGGGCCAGCAGATAGGCCATGCCGCCGTCGCCGCCGGACAGGTGCAGGTTCATGAAAGGCCCCATCAGCGCCCAGCGCAGGCCGGGGCCCTGGGCGATGGCGGTGTCGATGTCGGCCACGCTGGCCACGCCTTCGTTCACCAGGTGGAACGCCTCGCGCCACAGTGCGGCCTGCAGGCGGTTGGCGATGTGGCCCTGGATCTCGCGGCGCACATGGATGGGGCGCTTGCCGATGGCGGTGTAGAAGGCCATTGCGGTGGCAATGGCCTCGGGCGACGTCTTCTCGCCCCCGCCCACCTCGACCAGCGGGATCATGTGTGGCGGGTTGAACGGGTGCCCGAGCACAATGCGCTCCGGCCGGGCGCATTGCGCTTGCATGGCCGACACCGACAGGCCCGACGAGCTGGACGCCACGATGGCGTGCGGGGGTGCTGCCGCGTCGATGCGGCGCATCAGGTCGGCCTTGAAATCCTCGCGCTCCGGTCCGTTCTCCTGCACGAAGTCCGCTTGCGCCACCGCATCTTCCAGCCGCGCGTGAAACCGCAGCCGGGCCATGCTGGCGCCGGGTGCCAGCCCTTGTTGCTCCAGTGCGGGCCAGTGGCGGGCCACCGCTTCGCGCAGCCTCTGCTCGGCGCCTTCAGCGGGGTCGGTGGCCTCCACGTCCAGGCCCTGCGCCAGAAAGTAGGCCGCCCAGCTGGCGCCGATGACGCCGGTGGCCACCACGGCCACGCGCTTCACTGTCGAATCCATCGAAGATTTTCCTTGTCGTTGTTGCGCAGCGGCTCAGGGGTGCGTCAAGACCTGTTCAAGACTCGGCCGTGAACCCGATCTTCTTGACCAGCGGCCCCCAGCGCTCGAACTCCCCCTGCTGCGACGCTGCCATCTCGGCCTGGGTCGACCCCTTGGCGATCAGGCCCACGACGGCCAGGCTGTCGATCACGGCCTTTTCCTTGATGGCCTGGTTGATGGCTGCATTGGCGGCGGCCACCACGCTGGCCGGCGTGCGGGCGGGGGCGTAGAACCCGAACCATTCCTCGGTCGTGAGCTCGGGGAAGCCCTGTTCCGCAAAGGTCGCCACTTCGGGCGAGAACGGCGAACGCGCCTGGCCGGACGTGGCGATGAGCCGCAGCTTGCCCGCCTTGTGGTTGGGGATGAAGTCGCCGCTCGGGGTGACCATGGACGCGATCTGCCCGCCCACCACATCGGTCACGCCGGGGATGGAGCCGCGGTAGGGCACATGCTTCAAGTCCACGCCGTTGTTGATCCCGAGCAGCGCACCGATGAAGTGCGGCGTGGAGCCCGCGGCGGGCGAGCCGTAGTTGGCCTGGCCCGGGTTGGCCTTGGCCCAGGCCAGGTAGTCCTTCACGGTCTTGACCGAAGCTGGCACCAGCGGGCCCACGGCCAGGCCATGGTGCATGACCGCGCCGATGGACACGGGCACGAAATCCTTCACCGGGTCGTAGCTCAGCTTGCTGTAGATGTGCGGGTAGATCGACGTGCACGAGAACGGCGAGAGCGTGAGCACGCTGCCGTCCACCGGTGCACCCTTGAGCGACTCCAGCGCGATGCGGCCGCCCGCGCCGGGCTTGTTCTCCACCACCGCGCTGTTGCGGGTGTACGCGGAGCCCGCCAGCTTTTCGCCCACGCGCCGCGCGACGCTGTCGCCCGCGCTGCCGGCCGGAAAGCCATACAGGATCTTGACCTGCTCGATGGTCTGCGCCAAGGCGCTCCAGGGCGCGAGGGCCCCGAGCGCGGTGGCAGCACCCACGTGGTGCATGAACTGGCGGCGTGTCGGCTTCATCATTTCTTGTCTCCTCTTTCTTTCTGGTGGGGATGGGTGCGGCGGCGATGGATGCGGTGGCGGGATGGTGACGTTCAGTGCGGCGCGAACTCGGGGCGGGGGCCGCCCACGCGCGGCAGGCCCATCAGCGCGCGGGCCTCGGCGGGCGTGGCGGGCTCCATGCCCAGCTCGCGGATCACGCGCACGATGCGCTCGGTGAGCTGCACGTTGGTGGCCAGCTCGCCGTGGCGGTAGTAGAGGTTGTCCTCCAGCCCCACGCGCGCATGGCCGCCCAGCAGCAGGGCCGCGACGTTGGCTTCGAGCTGCGAGGGGCCGATGCCGCTCACGCAGAACAGGCTGTTTTGGGGCAGCGTGTCCACCATCATCTGCAGGTGGCGCGGCGAGTACGGCATGGCGTTCTGGAAGGCGCGGTGCACGTTCATCACCAGGTTGATGAAATGCGGACCGTCGTCGTCATGCCCCTCGTCGATGAGGGTGGTGGTGTCCTGCAGGATGTGGGTGGGGCTGAAGACCTCCCACTCGGGCTTGATGCCGCGCGCCTTCATGCCGGCGGCCAGTTCGCGGCCGCGGCTCAGGGGGGTGTCCATCAGGATCTCGCGGCCGTCAAAGCTCAGGTTGAGCGTGGTGGCGTCCAGGGTGCACATCTCGGCGCCCGCGTCCATGCCCTTGATGCGCTCTTCCCAGGCGATCTCCCAGCGGTTGCCGGGCAGCGGCCTGACCATGTCGCCGTGCACGCCGCCGCCGGTGGAGTTGTTGATGACGATGTCGCAGCCCTTGGCGCGGATGCGGGTGTTGATGTCGCGGTAGATGTCGGCGTTGCAGGTGGCGCCGTCATCGGGCCTGCGCGCATGGATGGCCACCACGCTGGCCCCGGAGTTCCAGCAGCGCTGCACGTCCTCGGCGATCTCGGCGGGCTGGGTGGGCAGGTGCGGGTTCTGCGATTTGTGCGCCATGCCGCCGGTGGGGGCGATGGTGACGATGACTTTGCGCTGGGTCATGGCATTGGCTGAGGGAAAATGGTACTGCACGCATTATTTTTTCGGGCGCTTGCATACTCAGTCATTGCGATGACATTTGGACTCAGGGTATACGAGGAACCGTGCGGCCCTGCCCGTTGGAGAACGCTTCCCATGCTGGTCAAAAAGGCTGCGCCCACGGCCGCCGAACTGCTGAACGACTCGGCCTGGTTTCCGGTGCTGAACGCCGCAGCCCAGCAGCGCGTGCTCGAGGACCTGCGCGAGGTCAACGTGCCGCAGGGCGGCGCGCTGTGCCGGCGCGGCGACGTGCCGCTGCACTGGTACGGCGCGATCGAAGGGCTGCTCAAGTGGACGGTGACGTCCGACGACGGGCGCTCGGTAACGCTGGGCGGCCTGTCCGCGGGCAGCTGGTTCGGCGAAGGCACGCTGCTGCGTGGCGTGCCCCGCACCGCCGACATCATCGCGCTGCGGCCCAGCCGCGTGGCGCTGCTGCCGTTGGACACCTTCGAATGGCTGCACGCCACGGAGCGCAGCTTCGACCACTTCCTGCTGCGCCAGATCAACGAGCGCATGCACTGGTTCCTGGGCAACTTCACGGCCTACCACCTGCTGGACACCGACACGCAGGTCGCCCGCGCGCTGGTGGGGCTGTTCCACCCCTTCCTGCACCCCGGCAGCGACCCGCACCTGCATGTCTCGCAGGAGGAGATCGCCAACCTCTCGGGACTGTCGCGCCAGCGCTGCAATGCGGCGCTGAAACGGCTGGCGCAGGCGCAGTTGATCGCCATCGGCTATGGCGGCATCACGGTGCTGGACCTGGCGGGACTGCAGCGGCGCGTGCCGGCCTGAGCCGGGCGTCCTGGCTGCCGTGGACACTGCCCGGCAGTGGGTGCCTCAGGGCGCGGACACGGCGCAGCGGTAGCTGGCCGCGCTGCGCGCGTCCCCGCCCACGTACTGCGGATAGCGCGGGTAGCGCGGGTAGCGGCACAGCGGGCGCGATGCCAGCGTGGCGGAGGGCGCGGCCGGCGCGTTGCGCATCTGCACCAGCGCATCGGCCGGGGCGGGCACGGCAGGCGCCTGGCCGGTGGTGCCACAGGCGAACAGGGCGACCAGCGCCGCCCCGGCAAGCGGCCACCGCAGGCAATGCAGGGAAGTCGCCATCGAGCGTGTCATGGGGTCTCCTGGGAATGCCGGGGGCAATGGTGAAGCGGCTGCGGCGGGGCGCGTGCGCCGGGGGCTTACACGCTGAGCAGCCCATGCAGGGCCTGCGGATCGGCCAGCAGCCCGGCCGATGCGCCCTGCAGCACGATCTGGCCCTTTTCCATCACCATCGCGCGGTCGGTGTGCGCCAGCACCTTGCGCCAGTCGCGGTCCACGATGAGCGTGGCGATGCCGGTCGCGCGGATCTCGGCGATCACGCGCCATATCTCCACCACGATCAGCGGGGCCAGGCCTTCGGTCGCTTCGTCCAGGATCAGCAGGCGCGGGTTGGTCATGAGCGCACGGCCGATGGACAGCATCTGCTGCTCGCCGCCGGACAGCTGCTGCCCGCCGTGGCCCAGCCGCTCCGCCAGGCGCGGGAACGTGGCCATCACGCGGTCGAAGGTCCAGGCGCGGCCGCCGTCGGGGCCGGCGCGGGCGCTCATCACCAGGTTCTCGCGCACGCTCAGGTTGGGGAAGATGCCGCGCCCTTCGGGCACGTAGCCGATGCCCAGGCGCGCCATCTTCTCGGGCACCCAGCCGGTGACGGCGCGGCCGTCCATGCGCACCTCGCCGGCCGGCGGGCGCACGTAGCCCATCAGCGTGCGGATCAGCGTGGTCTTGCCCATGCCGTTGCGGCCCAGCAGGCCCACGGAGGTGGCGGCGGGAATCTCGGCGTCCACGCCGCGCAGCACATGGCTGTCGCCATAGCGCGCGTGCAGGCCGGTGACGTTGAGCATGGCGGTCTCCTTGGGTTGCTGCGGGGCGGTGCGCATCTCAGTGCCCGTCGCCCAGGTAGGCGGTGCGCACCTCCGGGTTCTGGCGGATTTCGGCGGGGTCGCCGGTGGCGATCACCGCCCCGTTGACCATCACGGTGATGCGGTCGGCAATGCGGAACACCGCATCCATGTCGTGCTCCACCAGCAAGATGGCATGGCTGCGCTTGAGGCGCGACAGCAGCGCGAGCATGCGGTCGGTTTCCTCGGCGCCCATGCCGGCCAGGGGTTCGTCGAGCAGCAGCACGCGGGGCCGCGTGGCGATGCACATCGCCACCTCCAGCTGACGCTTGGCGCCGTGGCTCAGCGTGCCTGCCGAGCGGTGGGCGTCGGCGGCCAGGCCGGCGGCTTCGAGCGCCTCGTGCGCCGTCTGGTTGCTGTGCCTGCAGGCCGCGGCGGCCTGCCAGAGCTTCCAGGGCTGGGGCGCCGCGGCCTGCGCTGCCAGGCGGCAGTTCTCGTGCACGGTGAATTCCGGGAAGATCGTGGTGCGCTGGTAGCTGCGCCCCACGCCGGCCAGCGCGCGCCGCGCCTGCGATTGCCGCGTGATGTCCTGCCCGTCAAGCGCGATGCGCCCGTCGGAGGCATCCAGCTCGCCCGACAGCATGTTGATGAGCGTGGACTTGCCCGCGCCGTTGGTGCCGATGACGGCATGCACCTCGCCCAGGCGCAAGTCCAGCGTCACCGCGTTGACCGCCACCAGACCTCCGAAGCGGCGCGTGAGGCCTTTGACCGAGAGCAGTGCGGCGGCGCTCATGCCCGGCCCTTCAGCGAAAGGCGCTGCGCCACGCCCACCAGGCCCTTGGGCAGCAGCGCGACGAAGACGATGATGGACAGCCCCAGGGTCAGCTGCCAGTGGTCGGCCAGCGGCCCCATGACGGCGTGCGTGGACAGCAGCTCCTTGAGCAGGGTGAACACCACCGCGCCGATCACCGCGCCGCGCAGGTGTCCCATGCCGCCCAGGATCACCATCAGCAGCACGTCGCCCGACGTGTGCCAGGACAGCAGCTCCGGGTTCACCACGCCGTCGCGCGCGGCCAGCAGAAAGCCGGCCAGCCCGGCGAGCGCCCCCGCCAGCACGAAGGCTGCCAGCTTGTAGCCGTAGGTGTGAAAGCCCGCCGCGCGCATGCGCTGCTCGTTCACGCGGATGCCCGCCAGCGCCGCCCCGAAGCGCGAGCGCCGCACCAGCGCCAGCAGCCCGTAGGTGAACACCAGCGCCGCCAGCACCGTGTAGAACAGCACGCCGCGCGACTCCAGGCTGAGGCTGCCGATGGACGGGCGCACATCCAGGTAGATGCCGTCGCTGCCGCCGCCCACCTTGGTGTCGTGGAACACGAAGTACGCCATCTGCGCAAACGCCAGCGTGACCATGATGAAGTACACCCCGCGCGTGCGCAGGCTGAGCGCCCCCACGGCCAGCGCATACACGGCGGCGGCGCCCATCGACAGCAGCAGCAGGACGACAAGGTTGCCACCCTCCTGGCCCGAGGCCAGCACCGCCGTGTAGGCACCGATGCCGTAGAAGGCGGCATGGCCCAGGCTCACGAGGCCGGCCATGCCCACCAGCAGCTCCAGGCTGAGCGCGAAGATCGACAGGATCATCACCTTGACCAGCAGGTCCGACAGGTAAGGGCTGAGCGCCATGCCGCCCGCGCCGACGGCGATGGCAGCGGCCACCGGCAGCAGCGTGGCGATGAGGTGCCCGCCGGCCCTGCCGGGCGAGCCCGCCGCAGCGCCTGCGGGGCCCGCGGGGCGGAGGGGGGCCGGTGAAGGAGTGGATGGATTCATGACCGTCATGCCTTGCGCCCCATCAGCCCCTCGGGCCGCCAGATCAGAACCCCGGCCATCAGCAGGTACACACCGATGCCGCTGATTTCCGCGAAGAACACCTTGCCGAAGGTATCGACAAACCCCACCAGCAGCGACGCCACCAGCGCCCCGGTGATGGAGCCGATGCCGCCGATGACGACCACCACGAAGCAGATGATGAGCACGCTGGCGCCCATGTTGGGGTACACCGAGGACATGGGCGCGGCGATCATCCCGGCCAGCGCCGCCAGCGCCACGCCCGCCGCGAAGACGATGCGGTACAGCCGCCGGATGTCGATGCCCAGGCCGCGCACCATGTCGCGGTTGCTGGCACCGGCGCGCACCATCATGCCCAGGCGGGTGCGGTTGACCACCCAGTACAGCCCCACGGCCAGCACGATGCAGGCTGCCGACGCGAAGAGGCGGTACCACGGGTAGCTCATGAGTTCGCCCAGCGCGAAGCTGCCGTCGAGCCACGCAGGCGCCTTGACGCCGTGCACGTCGTTGCCCACCAGCAGCGAACGCAGTTCCTCGAACACGAGGATGAGCCCGTAGGTCATCAGCACCTGCTGCAGGTGGTCTCGCTGGTACAGGTAGCTGAAGAACGCCCACTCCAGCAGGTAGCCCAGCACCGCCGCCAGCGCGATGCCCGCGAGCAGCATGACGAGGAACTGGTCGCCGAACAGCGGCGACAGCGCGAACGCCATGTAGGCGCCGATCATGTAGAAGCTGCCGTGCGCGAGGTTGATCACGCCCATGATGCCGAAGATCAGCGTCAGCCCGGATGCCACCAGAAACAGCAGCAGCCCGTACTGGACCGAGTTCAGGCACTGGACCAGGAAGGTTCCGATGTCCATGGAAGGTGTGTCCTGTGTTGAAGGAGACGGTCTGCCAGCCGTTTACAGCTTGCAGCCGCGCGCGGGGTCGGCCAGCGCCTTGGCGGCCACGCCGACGACCTTGTTCTCCTTGCCGTCCACCTTGCGCAGGTAGATGTCCTGCACGGGGTTGTGGGCGCGGCTCATGGTGAAGGGGCCGCGCGGGCTGTCGATGGTGGCCTTCTGCACGGCGGCAGCGAACTCGGCCTTCTTCGCGATGTCGCCCTTCACGGCCTTCAGGCCCGTGGCCAGGATCTGGGCGGCGTCGTAGCCCTGCACCGCGTACACGTCGGGCTGCAGCTTGAAGGACTTGGCGTAGGCGGTGCGGAACGCGTTGTCGCGCGGGGTGTTCAGGCCGTCGGCGTAGTGCAGCGTGGTGAGCAGGCCCTGCGCGGCATCGCCCTGCGCCTCCAGCGTGCCGTCGGTCAGAAAGCCCGAGCCGTACAGCGGCGTGACCTTGTTCAGCCCGGCGGCTGCGTAGTCCTTGACGAACTTGACCGCGCCGCCGCCCGCGAAGAATGCGAATACCACGTCGGGCTTGGTGGCCGCGATCTCGGTGAGCAGCGCCTGGAACTCCACGTTCGGGAACGGCACGGTGAGCTGCTTAACGACCTTGCCACCTTCCTTTTCAAAGCCTTCCTTGAAGGCCTCGGTCATCTCGTCGCCGGCGGCGTACTTCCAGGTGATGGTGACGGCGGTCTTTTTCTTCTCCTGCTTCGCGGCCACGGTGCCCATGCCGTAGGACGACTGCCAGTTGGAGAACGACGAACGGAAGATGTTCTGCGCGCACAGGGCACCCGTGACCGCATCCGCACCCGCGTTGGGCACGATGAGCAGGGTGCCGCTTTGCTTGGCGGCGCGCGCCATCGCCGTGGCGACGCCCGAATGCACGGTGCCGACGATCACGTCCACGCCGTCGCGCTTGATGAGCTTGTTGACGTTGTCGGTGGCCTTGGCCGGGTCCGATTCATCATCGACCTTGAAGAACTCGATCTCGCGGCCCGCGAGCTTGCCGCCCTGCTCGGCCACGTGCAGCCGAAAGCCGTTCTCGATGGCCACGCCCAGCGCGCTGAAGGTGCCGCTGAACGGCAGCATGAGCCCGACCTTGAGCTTGTCGGTGGTCTGGGCCGTACCCGCGGTGGCGCCGCAGGCCAGTGCCAGCGCTGCGAATGCCGTGCGTGCGTAGCGAGATGTCATGGTTGTCTCCTGGATGTTGTCGTGATGAACGCCACCGTCTCGGCGATCACGTCGCCGGGCCGGTCACGGTGGGGGGAATGCGCGCAGGCGGGCAGCTCCAGCAGGCGGGTGCCCGGCACGCGCTCGGCAATGCCGCGGATCTGCGCCAGCGTTCCGTATTCGTCGTCCAGGCCCTGCACGGCCAGCACAGACGCGCGCACGGCGGCGATGTCGGCCACGATGCTCCAGCCGCGAAAGGCGGGGTCGAGCCAGATGCGGTTCCAGCCCCAGAAGGCCGAATCGGGGTCGTCGTGGTAGCGGGCGAGCCTCTGCGGAAGGTCGGTGGTCTCGTAGGCGGCGCGCGCCTGTTCGATGTTGGCGATGGTCACGTCCTCGACGAAGATGTGCGGCGCCAGCAGCACCAGGCCGGCCACGCTTTCCGGAAAGCGGGCGGCGTACAGCAGCGCGATGGAGGCGCCGTCGCTGTGGCCGAACAGCCAGGGCGCTTCACTCACGCCCAGCGCCTGCAGCAGCGCGGGCAGCACCTCCTCGGCCTGCCGGTGCATGAAGTCCACGCCCCAGCGCTCGTCGGCCGCGCGCGGCGTGGAGCGGCCGTAGCCGGGGCGGGAGAACACCAGGCCCCGAAAGCCGCCGTCCGCGCACAGCCGCTGCGGGAAGTCCTTCCACATCGCCAGCGAGCCCAGGCCTTCGTGCAGGAAGACCACGAGCGGAGCGTTGGTACGCTCGGGCGCGATCCACTGGTACTCGACCTGCACCTCGCGCCCGCGCCAAGCAATGTTGGCGAATTCGCTGACTTCGGCCTTGGCACTCATGCCCGCGCCTCCTGCTCGCGCAGGCGAAAGCGCTGGATCTTGCCGGTGGCGGTCTTGGGCAACTCGGGCACGAACTCGATGAAGCGCGGGTACTTGTAGGGCGCCAGGCGGTCCTTGACGAAGTCCTTGAGCTCCTCTTGCGTCGCGCCGTGGCCGTCCTTGAGCACGACGAAGGCCTTGGTCTTGGTCAGGCCCTCGCCGTCCTGCTTGCCGATGACCGCCACCTCCAGCACGGCGGCGTGCTGCATCAGTGTGGCCTCGACCTCGAAGGGCGACACGTAGATGCCGCTGACCTTGAGCATGTCGTCGCTGCGCCCGGCGTAGGTGTAGTAGCCGTCTGCGTCGCGCACGTACTTGTCGCCGCTCTTGGTCCAGCCGCCCTGGAAGGTGTCGCGCGTCTTGTCGCGGTTGTTCCAGTACATCAGGGCGGCGCTGGGGCCGCGGATGTACAGGTCGCCCACCTCGCCGTCGGCCACAGGGCGGCCGTCCTCGCCGCGCAGCTCGACCTCGTAGCCGGGCACGGGCTTGCCCGTGGTGCCGTAGCGGATGTCGCCCGGGCGGTTGGACAGGAAGATGTGCAGCATCTCGGTGGAGCCGATGCCGTCGATGATGTCGCAGCCGAAATGCGCCTTGAAGCGCTGGGCGATCTCGGCGGGCAGCGCCTCGCCGGCCGACGAGCACATGCGCAGCGCCACCTGGGCGCGCGCCGGCAGCCGGGGCGAGGCCAGCATGCCCGCAAAACCGGTGGGCGCACCGAAGAACACGGTGGGCCGGTGGTCCACCCAGCGCTGGAAGGTGGCGTCGGGCGTGGGCCGCTCGGCCATCAGCACCACGGTGGCGCCCACCGACAGCGGGAACGTGAGCGCATTGCCCAGCCCGTAGGCGAAGTACAGCTTGGCGGCCGAGAAGCACACATCGTCGCGCGTGAGGCCCAGCACGGGCTTGCCGTACAGCTCGGCCGTCCACCAGAGATTGCCGTGGGTATGCACCGTGCCCTTGGGCTTGCCAGTGGAGCCCGACGAGTACAGCCAGAAACCCGGGTCGTCAGGTCCGGTGGCGGCCGGCGCAGGCAGCGGCTGCGCATAGGCAATGGCCTCGTCCAGCGCCACGGCCCCTTTGCCGACCGCCTGCGTGGGCTGCGACACCCACAGCGCGGCCACCTCATGCGGGCCGAGTGCCATGGCGCTGTGCAGCACGGGCAGCAACGCGCCCGACACCAGCACGGCCTGGGCGCGGCTGTGGCCCAGCATGTAGGCGTAGTCGTCCGCCGTGAGCAGCGTGTTCACCGCCACGGGCACCACGCCGGCGTACAGGCAACCCAGAAAGCACACGGGCCAGTCGCTGGTGTCGTGCATGAGCATCAGCACCCGCTCTTCGCGGCGCAGGCCGGCATCCACCAGCACAGCGGCCAGGCGCCGGGCGCGGTCCTGCAGGTCGCCGTAGCTCAGCGTGCCGCGGTCGTCGATGTAGGCCGTGCGCTGCGCGTGGTCGCGGTTCAGGTCGAACAGGTGCTGTGCAAAGTTGAAACGCTCGGGCAGGGTGGTCATGGCGATGTCTCCGTGGTTCGCTGGCGTTTTTCTGGTGCTGCGTCCTGGCTGGCGGCTGCCGTCGTCTGCGCCTGGGCGGTCACAGGCCCAGCGCGGCCAGCACACCAGGGCTGGCCTGCACGGCGCTGCGCTGGTGGTAGAAGCCCAGCGCCCGCAGGCCCGCGAGCTCCGCTCCGCCGCCCGCACGCCCCGGGCCGCCGTGCAGCGACATGGGCATCACGTTGCCGTGGCCGGTGTGGGCCTGCGCGACGTCGGGCGTCACCACGTGCACGCGGCCATGGCTGGCTGCGAGCTGCACGGCGGCATGCCCCAGCGCGGCCTCGTCGGCGCCGTACAGCGATGCCACCAGCGACCCCTGGCCGCGCTGTGCAAGCGCCAGGGCATGGTCCACATCGCGGTAAGGCACCAGCGTGGCCACCGGGCCGAACACCTCGACGTCGTGCACCACGGCCGCCGCATCGGCGTCGCGCACACCCAGCAGCACCGGGCCGATGCACGCGGCCACCGCAGGGTCTGCGTCCACCAGCTGCGCCTGCCGGCCGTCGTGCAGGATGTCGGCGTGGGCGCACAGCTGCGCCAGCCCCTCGCGCACGGCGTGCAGCTGGGCTGTGCTGACGAGCGAGCCCATGCGCACGCCGTCGTTGCGGGGGTTGCCCACCGTCACGCCTGCGAGCTTGGCGCCGATGGCCTCGGCCGCAGCGCCGTACACGCCCGCCGGCACCAGGATGCGGCGGATGGCGGTGCATTTCTGGCCCGACTTGACGGTCATCTCGCGCACCACTTCGCGCACCAGCAGGTTGAAGGCGTCGCTGCCGGGTGCCGCATCGGGCAGCAGCAGCGCACTGTTGAGGCTATCGGCTTCGATGTTGGCGCGCACCGAGCGCTGGGCCACCGCGGGGTGCGCGCGGATGATGCCGGCCGTGTCGGCCGAGCCGGTGAACGAGACCACGTCGAACGGCCCGAGCTGGTCCATGAGCCCGGCGGAGCTGCCCGCAATGACCGACAGCGCGCCCGCCGGCAGCACGCCCGCATCGACCACGTCGCGCACCATGCGCTGCGTGAGCCAGGCGGTGGACGTGGCGGGCTTGACGATCACCGGCACGCCGGAGAGCAGCGCGGGCGCCGCCTTTTCCCACAGGCCCCAGGCCGGGAAGTTGAAGGCGTTGATGAACAGCGCCACGCCGCGCGTGGGCACCTGCAGGTGCTGCGACAGGAACACGGGCTCCTTGCTGAGCCGGGCGGCGTCGCCATCGCGCAGCGCGCGCACATCGCCCAGCGCATCGCCCCATTTGGCGTACTGGCCCAGCGTGAAGATGCCGCCGTCGATGTCCACGGCGGAGTCGTTCTTCACCGTGCCGCAGTTGGCCGTGGCGATCTCGTAGTACGCGTCGCGGTGGGTTTGCAGTACCTTGACCACGGCGCCCAGCAGCGCGGCGCGCTGCCGGTAAGTCAACGCACGCAAGGCCGAGCCGCCCTGTTCGCGGGCGAACCGGAACGCCTCGGGCAGGTCGAGGCCCGTGGCATCCACGCGCACCAGGTCGTGGCCCAGCACCGGGTCCTGGAGCACGGCGCCCGGGCCCTGGCCGGTTTGCCAGCGTCCGGCAGCGTAGTTGGGGAGCAGTTCGGTCATGGAGATCTTTCTTGCAGGTGGTCGGCAGCGCCCGCGGTGGCGATGTCGGTTGCGGCAGCGATGCAGCGGACAAGTCGGGCGGCGAGCCCGCCGTGCCTTCAGCGCGTGAATTGAATCTGCCCCTCGGGCAGCAGGTAGAGCACCAGCGAGCGGCCCTGGGCCACGGTGGGGCGGTGGGCGCTGCCGGGCGGGTACACGCACCAGCCGGCGGGGTGCCCGTCGAAGGTGGCGTCGCCCTCCAGCGGCATGATCAGGTCGATCTCTCCGAGCGGATGGGTGTGGTGCGGGCCGGCGATGTCCTGCATGTCCACCACGTCCACCGAGAAGCGGTGCAGCGCGTCGTCTGCCTGGAAGACCCGGCCGTAGCGGATGCCGCCGCCCTCGCGCTCGCAGAGCCAGCCTTGCGCCACGCCCGCCAGGCAACCCGCCTTGAGCTGCCGGTAGGCGTCGCTGCCCTGGCCGTGCGTCTGGTTGAGCCAGGTTTGCAGGTCACCGTCCAGACGTCGGCCTGCGATCTGCCCGGTCAATGCGGCCAGGGCTTCATGGAATGCTGCTTTATCGGACATGGCGACTCGTGGGTGGCTGGGACAATGGAGCGCAGCGTGCACAGTGCTGCATGCATTTTCTTGTGGGATTCGGCAATGTGCAGTATCTTGCCTGCACATGAACGATAGGTAATGCTTGATGCAGTGTCAAGCACTATAGTGCATGCATGGTGTTTTCCCCTACGGTGTCCGGCCGCGCGGGCCGCCCGGGGGATGCACCGCAAAATGCCCAGGTGCAGCCGATGTGAATTTGAGGATGGACATGAACGAACCAGAAGACACCGCCACCTTGCCCCCAGCCCTGGGCGAGGTCGCGCCAGGGCCTGCCGACGAAGCCCGCAACCCCCTGCTGACCGCACTGGGCGAGCGGGTGCGCAACCTGCGTGCGCAGCGCGGGCTCACGCGCAAGGCGGTGGCGGTGGCGGCCGATGTGTCGGAGCGGCACCTGGCCAACCTGGAGTACGGCACGGGCAACGCGTCCATCCTGGTGCTGCAGCAGGTGGCCGGCGCGCTGCACTGCTCGCTGGCCGAACTGGTGGGCGACTTCACCACCCGATCGCCCGAATGGCTGTTGATCCGCGAGCTGCTGGAGCACCGCAGCGAGCCCGAGCTGCGCCGCGCCCGGCTGGCCCTGCACGAGCTGCTGAACAGCGGCGCCAGCGACACAGCACGCCACCGGCGCATTGCGCTGGTGGGGCTGCGCGGCGCGGGCAAGTCCACCCTGGGCCCCCTGCTGGCGCGCGACCTGGACGTGCCGTTCATCGAGCTGAGCCGCGAGATCGAAACCCTGGCGGGCTGCAGCGTGCGCGAGATCCACGACCTGTACGGCACCACCGCGTACCGCCGCTACGAGCGCCGCGCGCTTGAGGAGATCGTGCAGATCCACAGCGAGGTGGTGATCGCCACGCCCGGCGGCATCGTCTCGGACCCCGCCACCTTCAACGAGCTGCTGGCGCACTGCACCACGGTGTGGCTGCGCGCCGCGCCCGAGGAGCACATGGGCCGCGTGCTGGCCCAGGGCGACATGCGCCCCATGGCCGCCAGCAAGGAGGCCATGGACGACCTGCGCCGCATCCTGGAAGGCCGGGCGGCGTTCTATTCCAAGGCGGACCTGACCATCGATACCTCCGGGCAGAACCTGGAGGAAAGCCTGCGGCAGCTGCGCACCGGCGTGCGCAGGCTGATGGCCAGCCGGCCCGACTGAAAGCCCGGCCCCCCCGGGCGCCCCCCCCCGGACGCACCCCACGCGCCACCGACCGCCCGACCGGCGGAGCGCCCTCTGCACGGCCCATCGCGTCAGAAAAATTGGCGATCAGCACAAACATGCATTGACTCGCCTGCCAACGTGCATCATGATGCACATCAGTTGATGGATTTATGCACTATTATTCCTGTTAGCAGTTTTTGACGGAGACGCCCCATGACCGCCCAGACCACCGCACCCACCCGCGTTGACTACCGCACGGACCCCACGCAGTACCGCCACTGGAAGCTGGCGGTGGATGGCGCCGTCGCCCGCCTGTCGCTGGACATCGCCGAAGACGGCGGCATCCGCCCCGGCTACAAGCTCAAGCTCAACAGCTACGACCTGGGCGTGGACATCGAGCTGCACGACGCGCTCAACCGCGTGCGCTTCGAGCACCCACATGTGCGCACGGTGATCGTCACCAGCGCCAAGGACCGCATCTTCTGCTCGGGCGCCAACATCTTCATGCTGGGTGTCTCCAGCCACGCCTGGAAGGTGAACTTCTGCAAGTTCACCAACGAGACGCGCAACGGCATCGAGGACTCGTCCAAGCACTCGGGCCTGAAGTTCGTCGCCGCCGTGAACGGGGCCTGCGCGGGCGGCGGCTACGAGCTGGCCCTGGCCTGCGACGAAATCGTGCTGGTGGACGACCGCTCGTCGGCCGTGTCGCTGCCTGAAGTGCCGCTCCTGGGCGTGCTGCCCGGCACCGGCGGCCTGACGCGCGTGACCGACAAGCGCCATGTGCGCCACGACCTGGCCGACATCTTCTGCACCAGCGTGGAAGGCGTGCGCGGCCAGCGCGCGGTGGACTGGCGCCTGGTGGACCGCATCGCCAAGCCGGCGCAGTTCGCGGCCGCCGTCGATGACGCGGCGGCGCGCCTGGCCCATGGCAGCCACCGCCCAGCCAACGCAAACGGCGTGGCCCTGACCCGCGTGGAGCGCGAAGAAGGCGCCGACAGCCTGCGCTACGCCCATGTCAGCGTCGACATCGACCGCACCCGCCGCACGGCCACGCTCACGCTGAAGGCGCCCACCGGCGCGCAACCCACGGACATCGCCGGCATCGAGGCCGCAGGCGCCGCCTGGTGGCCGCTGGCCCTGGCGCGCCAGCTGGACGACGCCATCCTGAACCTGCGCACCAATGAACTCGACATCGGCACCTGGCTGCTCAAGACCGAGGGCGACGCCCACGCCGTGCTGGCCAGCGACGCCACGCTGATCGCCCACCAGGACCACTGGCTGGTGCGTGAGACCATCGGCGCGCTGCGCCGCACGTTCGCACGGCTGGACGTGTCCTCGCGCAGCCTGTTCGCGCTGGTGGAGTCGGGCTCGGCGTTTGCCGGATCGCTGGCCGAACTGGCGCTGGCCGCCGACCGCACCTACATGCTGGCCCTGCCCGACGATGCCGAGCGCGCGCCCAAGCTCACGCTCAACGAGTTCAACTTCGGGCTGCTGCCGATGGTGAACGACCAAAGCCGCCTGCAGCGCCGCTTCTACGAAGAAGCCGCCCCGCTGGAAGCCGCGCGCGCCGCGGCCGGCACGCCGCTGGATGCGGACGCCGCGCTGGCCCTGGGCCTGGTGACCGCCGCCCCGGACGACATCGACTGGGACGACGAGATCCGCATCGCCATCGAGGAGCGCGCCGCGATGTCGCCCGACTCGCTCACCGGGCTGGAGGCCAACCTGCGCTTTGCCAGCAAGGAGAACATGAACACGCGCATCTTCGGCCGCCTGACCGCCTGGCAGAACTGGATCTTCAACCGCCCGAACGCCGTGGGCGACAAGGGTGCGCTCAAGGTCTACGGCACCGGTGAAAAAGCTGGCTTCGATCTGAACCGCGTCTGACCCCAACCCCCCACCCAACCGATTGACCTCCCCACCTGTTCAGCCTGAGCTTGTCGAGGCCCTGCGCAAGCCTTCGACAAGCCCAGGCCGAACTGATATGAACCTCCACTTGAAGGACTGGCCATGAGCACGATCAACTACAGCGAGAAGATCCCCAACAACGTCAACCTCGGCGAAGACCGCACGCTGCAGCGCGCGCTCGAAGGCTGGCAGCCCAACTTCATCAACTGGTGGGACGACGTGGGCCCCGAGGGCTCGACCGACCACGAGGTCTACCTGCGCACCGCCGTGAGCGTGGACCCGCAGGGCTGGGCACAGTTCGGCCACGTGAAGATGCGCGACTACCGATGGGGCATCTTCCTGAACCCGGGCGACGCCAACCGCGAGATCCACTTTGGCGACCACAAGGGCGAGAAGGCCTGGCAGGACGTGCCCGGCGAGCACCGCGCCAACCTGCGCCGCATCATCGTGACGCAGGGCGACACCGAGCCCGCATCGGTCGAGCAGCAGCGCCACCTGGGCCTCACCGCGCCCAGCATGTACGACCTGCGCAACCTGTTCCAGATCAACGTGGAAGAAGGCCGCCACCTGTGGGCCATGGTCTACCTGCTGCACAAGCACTTCGGCCGCGACGGCCGGGAAGAAGCCGAAGCGCTGCTGCAGCGCACCTCGGGCGACCAGGACAACCCGCGCATCCTGGGCGCCTTCAATGAAAAAACGCCCGACTGGCTGGCGTTCTTCATGTTCACCTACTTCACCGACCGCGACGGCAAGTTCCAGCTCTCGGCCCTGGCCGAAAGCGCGTTCGACCCGCTGGCCCGCACCACCAAGTTCATGCTGACCGAGGAGGCCCACCACATGTTCGTGGGCGAGTCCGGCGTTTCGCGCGTGCTGGCGCGCACCGCGCAGGTGATGAACGAGCTGAAAACCGACGACCCGGCCAAGGTGCGCGCCGCCGGCGCCATCGACCTGGGCACGGTGCAGCGCTACCTGAACTTCCACTACAGCGTGACCATCGACCTGTTCGGCGCCGACCAGTCGAGCAACGCAGCCATCTTCTACAGCTCGGGCCTCAAGGGCCGCTACGAAGAAGGCAAACGAGGTGACGACCACATCCTCAAGGGCCAGACCTACAAGGTGCTGGAGGTCAAGGACGGCCAGCTGCTGGAAAAGGACGTGCCCATGCTCAACGCGCTGAACGAGGTGCTGCGCGACGACTTCATCAAGGACTCGATGGCCGGCGTGGGCCGCTGGAACAAGGTGCTGGAAAAAGCCGGCATCCCCACGCGCCTGTCGGTGCCGCACAAGGCCTTCAACCGCCAGATCGGCGCGCTGGCCGGCATCAAGATGTCGCCCGACGGCCGCGTGGTGAACGACGTGGAATGGGCAGCGCGCAAGGCCGAGTGGCTGCCCACGCCCGAGGACTTTGCGTTCGTCGCATCGCTGATGGGTCGCGTGGTGGAGCCCGGCAAGTTCGCGGGCTGGATCGCGCCACCGGTGATGGGCATCAACCGCCAGCCGGTCGATTTCGAATACGTCCGCTTTAATTGAGCCCCCCTGAGCCGCTGCGCGGCTTCCCGCCCCGAGGGGAGACGCCACCGGCGGCCCGGCGGAGCCGGTTCCGCGGTGGCACTGGCCCGGGGCCGCGCGCAATCCAAGGCATCGCCCAAGAATTCTGCGGCTTCGCTGGAAGAAAAATATGGATACCACCACGCTGATCGACAACGGCATGCTGAAGCAGCACCTGATCGACCCCGAGATCTGCATCCGCTGCAACACCTGCGAGGCCACCTGCCCGGTGGGCGCCATCACGCACGACGACAACAACTACGTCGTGCGGGCCGATGTGTGCAACGGCTGCATGGCCTGCATCTCGCCCTGCCCCACGGGCTCCATCGACAACTGGCGCACCATGCCGCTGGCGCGGGCCTACAGCATCGAGGAACAGCTGACGTGGGAAGAACTGCCCGCAGAACTGTCGCCCGAGGAGCTGGCGGCCGAGGGCGCACCGGCCGCGGCGGCACAGGCCACCGGGCTGCAGGCTGCGCCTCCCGCCGCCGCGGCAGAGCCCGGGGCCCAGCCGTTTCAATCGGCCCAGTACGGTGCCACCGTGCCGCCCTGGTCGGCCGCGCACCCCTACACCAACCTGTTCCCGCCCCGAAGCCCCACCACCGCGACAGTCGTGGGCAACTTCAACTGCACCGAAGCGGGTTTCGAGAGCGAGACACACCACGTGGTGCTCGACTTCGGCAGCATGCCGTTCCCGGTGCTGGAGGGGCAGTCCATCGGCATCATCCCGCCGGGCACCGATGCGCTGGGCAAGGCACACCACGCGCGCCAGTACTCGATTGCCAGCCCGCGCAACGGCGAGCGGCCCGGCTACAACAACCTTGCGCTCACGGTCAAGCGCGTGACCACCGACCACGACGGCCACGCCGTGCGCGGCGTGGCCTCCAACTACGTGTGCGACCTGCAGGTGGGCGACAAGGTGCAGGTGGTGGGGCCGTTCGGCAGCTCGTTCCTGATGCCCAACCACCCGCGCTCGCACATCGTGATGATCTGCACCGGCACCGGCAGCGCACCGATGCGGGCCATGACCGAATGGCGCCGGCGGCTGCGCAGCAGCGGCAAGTTCGAGGGCGGCAAGCTGCTGCTGTTCTTCGGGGCGCGCACCCAGCAGGAGCTCCCCTACTTCGGCCCGCTGCAAAGCCTGCCCAAGGACTTCATCGACATCAACCTCGCGTTCTCGCGCACCGCAGGGCAACCCCGGCGCTATGTGCAGGACCTGATGCGCGATCGCGCCGCCGACCTGGCCGCGCTGCTGCGCGATGGCGGCAGCCACTTCTATGTGTGCGGCCTCAAGAGCATGGAAGAAGGCGTGGTGATGGCCCTGCGCGACATCGCCACCACCAGCGGGCTGGACTGGGGCCAGGTGGGCGCGGCGCTCAAGCGCGAAGGGCGGCTGCACCTGGAGACGTACTGAGGGGTGAGACGTTCAAACTGCCCCTACCGCTTGATGGGCGTCATTTTTAAGCTATATATTTAATAGCAAACTGCATGCCGGGCCGGCAAAACACGCTGCAGGCCCGGGCTGAGAGCCCTGCGTGCATCGGCGTCTGGCGTGTTCCATGGCTTGCGCCCGGGTGGCGCCGCTGTCCCGCGCTTGCTTATCCGTCCTACACCGGACGGAGCGGTCCAAAAATACGATGCTTTCAGAACGCCCGTGCTTTGGTACCGGCGCCGCCGGCCCGCTGGCCGGCCCTCCGAAAGGAAAGGACCTTGCATGACCGACCCGACCGCCCCTGGCGGCCCCTTGCGCTCCGCGCTGCAGCACACGGCGCTGCAGCATGAAGAAGTGGTCATGCCGTTCACACTGGGACTGCGCGGCCATGCCAGCGAACACGAGCGCCAGACCCGTGAACACATCGCACGCCGCGTGGCCCACCTGAAGGGCTGTGCGTTCAGCCACGAACTTCCCCCCTCGCTGTGGACGCAGCGCACCTACCTGGTGCCGAGCGAAACCCTGGTGGAGGCCGCCGCCCTGAGCCTGCACCTGCGCGGCGAAGACGATCTGTTCGGCGGTGTGGTGCCCCACGCCTTCGTGGCGACCAAGGCCATCACCCACCCCTTGATCGCGCCCGACGCCGCCGCGCCCCCGGGCTGGAGCCATGTTCTGCCCGAAGCGGTCGAGAAGGCCGTGCTGGCGGGCTACACCGCCTTCACGCGCCACGAAGCGGCCGAGGCCGGCGAACGGCTGCTGGCCCTGGGGCCCGTGCGCATCAAGCCCGTGGCGGAGACCGGCGGGCGCGGGCAGTCGGTGGTGCATGCCATCGGCGAGCTGACCATGAGCCTGGCGGCGCTGAGCGACAACGCCTTTGCCGAGCATGGCGTGGTGCTGGAGCACAACCTCTCGAACGTCGACACGCTGAGCGTCGGCCAGGTGCGCGTGGCGGGCATCCTGGCCTCGTACCATGGCCGCCAGCGCCTCACACGCGACAACCGCGGCGCCGTGGCGTACGGCGGGTCGGACCTGACCGTGGTGCGCGGCGACTTTCATGCGCTGCTGGCCACGCTGCCCCCCGGCCCGGTGCGCAAGGCCGTGGACCAGGCGCTGCTGTACGACGCGTCGGTGCGGCAGTGCTTTCCGGGCTTTTACGCATCGCGTGTCAACTACGACGTGGCACAGGGTATCCATGCCGGCGGCGAATGGAGCTCGGGCGTGCTGGAGCAGTCCTGGCGCATCGGTGGCGCCACCGGCGCGGAGATCGCCGCGCTGGAGGCCTTCCATGCCGACCCCGGCCTGAACACGGTGCGGGCCAGCTGCATCGAAGAGTTCGGCCCTCTGGCGCCACCGCCCGCATCCGCCATCGTCTACTTCCAGGGCGAGGACCCCGAGGTCGGGCCGCTGACCAAGTACACCGTGGTGCAAGCCGATGGCGACACGGCATAGAGACATTCAGATCCCTTCGGGCGACCGCACCATCGCCGGCACGCTGGTGGCGCCGGACACCGTGGTGCCCGGCGTGTTGCTGGTGCACGGCTGGGACGGCAGCCAGGAGCAGTACCTGTCGCGCGCCCACACCATTGCGGCGCTGGGCTGCATCTGCCTCACCATCGACCTGCGCGGCCATGCCCGCGACAAGGCGCACCGCGACACCGTGACGCGGGAAGACAACCTCAACGACATGCTGGCCGCGTACGACCTGCTCACCGGGCATCCGGCCGTGGACAGCCAGTCTGTGGCCGTGGTGGGCAGCAGCTACGGCGGCTACCTGGCCACCGTGCTCAGCGCCCTGCGGCCGGTGCGCTGGATGGCGCTGCGCGCGCCCGCCCTCTACAAGGATGAGGACTGGCTGGTCCCCAAGCAGCACCTCGACCGCCAGGAACTGGCCCGCTACCGCGCCATGAAGCTGCCCACCGGCGCCAACCGCGCGCTGGCGGCCAGTGCCGTGTTCGAAGGCGATGTGCTGCTGGTCGAATCCGAGATGGACCACATCGTGCCCCACCCGGTGCTGGAGAACTACCGGGCCGCATTCCTGCGCACCCGCTCCATGACCTACCGGGTGATTGCTGGTGCCGACCACGCGCTGGCCAAGCCCGAATGGAGCGAGGCCTACACCGGCATGCTGGTGAACTGGATGAAGGAAATGCTCGGCGACGCCAAGGAGCGCGCCGCAGCACGCGACAAGGCTGCGACCCGCTGAAAGCACCGCGCCAACACGTGGCGCCGATGCGCAAAGCAGACGCTGTCTGACACGGGCCAGCAGCCGGCGGTGGAGTAATGGAAGGCATCACGCTCCAAGGAGATCGTCATGTCGAAGACCCACCGCACCGGCCCCGACCAGACCAAGCCCCGCGCCCGCAAGCGCATGCGCCAGTGGGAGGCGATGGCCCGCCCCCGCTCGGTCCCGCTGCGCTTCCCAGACCCCGAGCCACCGGTGTGGAAGCCGCTGGGCTGATACGCACGCACCCCGGGCGAACGCCCATGCGCACCCCAACCACGGAATCGATTCACCCATGAGCACTCGACGCGCCCCCAAAGCCCCTGCCGCCACCGCGCCGGCCGCATCCACCCCGGCCAAGCCGGCGGCGAAGAAAAGGGCTGCCGCACCGTCCCGACCTCCAGCCAGGACCGGCTCCAGCCCAGCCGGGGGCAGTGCCAACACCACCACACCGGCAGCCGCCAGCGCATCGGCAGCCACCACCCGCAAGCAGCAGAAGATCCAGGCCGAGCAGGATGCCAAGGATCGCAAGGCCCCCAACGGCAAGCAGGCCGCCACTTCCCCAAGTGCCAAGAAGAAGGCCGCCCCAGGCCCAGGCCGCGCAGAGCCCGCACCGCCCCTGCCGCGGCAACACCTCACCAAGCCTGGCAGCGAAGCGCAGATGCAGTTGCAGCCCCGCTTCGAGGCGCCGCACTATGCGGGCAGCGGCAAGCTCCAGGGGTTCTCCACCCTCATCACAGGGGGCGATTCGGGCATCGGCCGTGCCGTGGCGGTGCTGTTTGCGCGGGAGGGTGCGGACGTGGCGATCGCGTACCTGTCAGAACACGAGGACGCTGAACGCACCCGCGAGCTGGTGGAGGCCGAGGGCGGGCGCTGCATCCTGCTGCCCGGCGATGTGCGCGATGCCAGCTACTGCCAGCAGGCGGTGGCGCAGGCGGTCAAGGCATTCGGCAAGCTCAACGTGCTGGTGAACAACGCGGCCTTTCAGGAGCACGCGGCATCGCTGGCGGACCTGACCGAGGAACGTTTCGACGAGACCTTCCGCACCAACATCTACGGCTACTTCCACATGGCCAAGGCGGCCTTGCCCCACCTGCAGCGGGGCGACGCGATCATCAACACCGGCTCGGTGACGGGCCTGCGCGGCAGCAAGGAACTGCTGGACTATTCAGCGACCAAGGGCGCGATCCATGCCTTCACCAAGGCGCTGGCGCACAACCTGGCGGACAAGGGCATCCGCGTCAACGCGGTGGCCCCGGGGCCGGTGTGGACGCCGCTCAACCCCGCGGACAAGAGCCCCGAGGACATCGCTGAATTCGGGGAGAAGACGCACCTGGGCCGCCCGGCACAGCCTGAAGAAATTTCACCGGCCTATGTGTTTCTGGCTGCGCCCGCGTGCTCGAGCTACATCACCGGCATCGTGCTGCCCATCACGGGCAATGCGGGCGATGGCGGATGACCACGCTCCTCCCCTCGCCGGCCCCGCTGACCACACCCTGGCGCACCAGCGCACGACGGGCCGCGCGGGGCCCGGGCCTTCAGGGCTTCTTGTCGCCGCGCGCGTATGCCTCGACAGCCGCCACCGCCTCGTCGCGCGAGCCGTAGGTGGCTTCGCGCAGGGGTGTGTTGTGGCCATCGACGAGCAGGCTCTGAATGGTCACCTTGCCGGAGCCGGCGTGCGAGAGCACGGCAGAGTACGAGCTGGCGTCGGACGTGCCGAAGACGTTTTCTTCGCGAATTTCCTGTGGCATGAATACCTCCTTGTGACGGCCATTGTCCGCAGCCGGGCGCGCGGCCACTGTCAGCGAACAGCGCTTCCGGCCCACCCTTGAGAAAGGCCGCAGAGCATGCCCTCCCGCACACCAGCAGCTGCCCGCGCACGGCCATCGCAAGGCGAGGCGGAAGCGCCCCACATCACGCATGGCGACCGGGTGATCGACCCTTCCACCGGTTTCACCAAGATGGACCTGGTGCACTACTGCGCGCAGGTGGCGCCGTTGATGATGGAGCATCTGGCCGCACGCCCCGTGGCGGTGGTGCGGGCGCCGGATGGCATCGCGGGTGAACTGTTTTTCCAGAAGCACGAGGACAGCGACTCCATGGCGGGCGTGCTGCAGCTGGACCCGGCCCTGGACGAGGGCCATGCGCCGCTGATGGAGATCGCCTCGCCCCAGGGGCTGCGCAGCTATGCGCAGATGAACGTGATCGAATACCACACGTGGAACGCGCTGAAGGACCGCATCGAGCGCCCGGACCGCATGACGTTCGACCTGGACCCGGGCGACGGTGCCTCGTGGCAACAGGTGCAGGAGGGTGCGCGCCTGGTGCGGGTGCTGCTGCAGGAGCTGGGCTTGCCGGCGTACCTCAAGACCAGCGGCGGCAAGGGACTGCATGTGGTCGTGCCCCTCAAGCGCCTGCGCGACTGGGCCACGGTGCGGGCATTCTCCAAGGCCATCGTGGAGCACCTGGCGCGCACGATACCCGAGCGCTTCGTGGCCAAGAGCGGGCCACGCAACCGCGTCGGCAAGATCTTCGTGGACTACCTGCGCAACGGGCGCGGGACCACCACCGTGTGCGCCTGGTCGGCCCGCGCCCGGCCGGGGATGGGCGTGTCCGTGCCGGTGGCATGGGACGAGCTCGACACGCTGGCCAGCTCTGCCCACTGGACGGTGCAGAACATCGGCGCGCGCCTGGGCACCGGCAACACGCCGTGGGACGGCTATGGCCAGGCAGCCGCGAGCCTCGGGACGGCCATGAAGCGGCTGGGCTTCGTGGCGGACGAAGGCTAGGCGCCCTCGGCACGCAGTCCTGCGGGGTCTGCTTCTGTGGCGCAACCAGGCCAGCCACCAGCGAACCTGCCCGCCCGCCAGCGCTATGCTCGCCCCATGCACACCACGAAGACGCTGCTCATCGTCTACCACTCCATGACGGGCGGCACGCTGCAGATGGCCCAGGCTGCGTGCGCAGGCGCCTCGCAGGAGCCCGGCGTGCACGTGCGCCTGCTGCATGCGGGCCAGGCCATCGCAGCCGACGTGCTGGCCGCGGACGCCTACCTCTTCGCCACGCCGGAGAACCTGGCCGCCATGAGCGGCCAGCTCAAGGATTTTTTCGACCGCACCTACTACGCAGCGCTCGACCAGGCCAATGGCCGCCCTTACGCCTGCCTGGTCTGCGCCGGCAGCGACGGGGCCAACGCGGCGCGCCAGATCGAGCGCATCGCCACGGGCTGGCGCCTCAAGGCCGTGGCCGAACCGCTGATCGTCTGCACCCACGCGCAGACGCCAGAGGCCATCCTGGCCCCCAAGCAGATCGGCGCCGACGACCTGGAGCGCTGCGGCGCCCTGGGCCGTGCGCTGGCGGCGGGGCTGGCGATGGGCGTGTTCTGAGCCTGCAGTTGCCCGGCCATGCCAAAAGCTGCACCGCCGGGCCGTTTGGTGCTTGAATAGCGTTTTGCGAAAGAGGATGCCCATGAAATCCGTCGTGCTCGCCGCCGCGCTGGTGTCCGCCACGGTGGCGGCCCAAAGCCCCAGCTGGCTCACCGTGGTCGGCGACCCCGGCAATGGTTTCACCGACACCGTGGAGGTGGACGCCGCCAGCGCCGTGGCTTTCGAGTCCATGCGCCTGGTCAAGCTGCGCGTCAACCGCGCCAAGCCGCGCACCGCCTTCGATGGACTGCCCTTTCACTCGTACTACTCCACCGCCATGGTCGACTGCACGCAGATGAAAGCCTGGCACCGATCGATCACTTTTTTCAACAAGCCGCTGTGGCACGGCCAGATGCGGATGCACGAGTACGTGGAGAGCGACGGGCGCGACCTGGCCTTTGCGGACATGGCCGAGAACCCCCGGGACCGTTTGATCAAGGCGGCGTGCGCGATGTCGCTGCAGGATAAGTGAACGCCGGGGCCGATGCGCTGCACGGCCCCGCCCACCAGGGCACGCACCACCCGGCCACCTGCAGCCCCCAGGGACCGCGGGCGCTCCACCCCTTGAGGTGAAGCGCCCGCGCCAGAGCGAACGAGCTTCGCAGCCGTCAGATCCGCTGCGCAGCCAGCCTGCGGACCACCGCCGTGAGGCGGTCGATCTCATCGAAGGTGTTGTAGAACGCCAGCGACGGCCGCACCGTGGTCTCCACACCAAAGCGGCGCAGGATGGGCTGCGCGCAGTGGTGGCCGGTGCGCACCGCGATGCCCTCTTCGTTCAGGGCCTTGCCGACCTCTTCGGTGGAGTAGCCCGCCAGCACGAAGGACATCACGCTGGCCTTGTCCGCCGCCGTGCCGATGAGCCGCACGCCACGGATGGTGGCGAGCTGCTGCATGCCGTACACCAGCAGTTCATGCTCGTAGCGCGCGATGTTCTCGATGCCCACCCGGTTCACGTAGTCGATGGCAGCGCCCAGGCCCACCGCGTCGGCGATGTTGCCGGTGCCGGCCTCGAACTTGTTCGGGATGGGCTGGAACACCGTCTTCTCGAAGGTCACGTCGGCGATCATGTTGCCGCCGCCCTGCCACGGGGGCATGTCTTCCAGCACCGAGCGCTTGCCCCAGACCACGCCGATGCCGGTCGGCCCGAACACCTTGTGGCCCGAGAAGACGAAAAAGTCGGCGTCGAGGTCCTGCACGTCCACCCGCATGTGCGACACCGACTGCGCGCCGTCGACCAGGGCCTTGGCCCCTGCGCGGTGCGCCAGCGCCACGATCTCCTTGACCGGCACCACGGTACCCAGCGCGTTGGACACCTGCGTGACCGCAACGATCTTGGTGCGGTCGTTCAGGAGCTTCTGGTATTCATCCAGCAGCACCTGGCCCGAGTCGTCCACCGGAATCACCCGTAGCTTCGCGCCCTTGGCGGCCGCCAGCTGCTGCCAAGGCACGATGTTGGCGTGGTGCTCCAGGTTGCTGACGATGATCTCGTCGCCCTCGCCCACATGCTGCGCGCCCCAGCTCTTGGCCACGAGGTTGATGGCCTCGGTGGTGCCGCGCACGAAGATCACCTCGTTCACATCCGGCGCGTTGATGAAGGTCTTCACGCGCTGGCGTGCGCCTTCGTACGCATCGGTGGCCCGCGCCGCCAGCTCGTGCGCGGCGCGGTGGATGTTGGAGTTCTCGTGCTCGTAGAAATAGCTGATGCGGTCGATGACCGCCCGGGGCTTGTGCGTGGTGGCCGCGTTGTCGAACCACACCAGCTGCCGCCCGTTCACGCGCTCGGCCAGCACCGGGAAGTCGCGGCGGATGGCGTGCACATCGAACGGCGGGTGGTGGCCCTGCCCCGCCAGCGGCACGCTGGCGTGCGGCGCGGGCTTGGCCGGCGTCACGTAGCCGCTGGGCAGCACCACCGCATCGGTGAAGTAGAACTGCGCAGGCGCGGCACCGGCACTGGAGTGGCCCAGCGGGCCTTGCGATGCCGATGGCGCGCTGCGCAGGTCCACACCTTGCAGCGATGCGAAGGGCTGGCGGGCCAGCTCGTCGCTGATGCGGGTGTCGCCCAGTGCGTTGGGAGAGGCTCCGTAGGGCACGCCCGTGGGCGCGCCGGCAGACGGTGCCGGGTGCCCGCTGGGGAACGGCTGCCCGTGGCGGTCGGCCAGAAAGTAGAACGGCGACGCAGGCTGCGCAGCGCCGCCCGTGGGCGCATGCCGCGCCACAGAGGCAGCGTTGGCGCCCGAGGCCTCGGGCACGCCCAGCGCAGCGCCACCCAGGCGCGGCTCGTACGCCGGCAGTGCACTGACCACCGTGTCCGGCAGGCCGTTGCCCGCCGTGGCGTGCGGCAGCAAAGCCGGGGCCCGGTGCGCCAGCGACGCCAGGGGCGTGGGCGATGCCGGGACGATGTTGCTGCCCGGAACGACGCCCGGCGGAATCGGCGTGCCCGGCACGCTGGGGCCGAACCCCGCGGGGCTGACCAGCGGCGAGCCCGGCGGCGCGATGTTGACGGGCGCCTGCACGCCGGCCGGCACGGGCGACAGCGCCTGTGCAAAGCCGGGGACGGCGCCCGGTGGTGTGGACGGCAGCCCGGCGGCGGGGCCGGCAGGCAAAGCCGGTGCCTCGCCCGGCCGGGCCGAGAAAAGCGCTGTGGCCATCTGCGCCAAAAGCGCAGGGCTGATCGGCGCTTCCAGCGCGTGGGGAACTGCGCCTTGCGGCGTGGATGGAAGATTGCTCACCGCGGATTACTTGTAGGTATCGGGGTAGTCGTGGTACTTGTTGATCTCGACGTCATCGAGCACCGCCAGGGCGTCGGTGGTCAGCACGGCCAGCGAGCAGTACAGCGAGATCAGGTAGGACGCGATGGCATGGTTGTTGATGCCCATGAAGCGCACCGACAGGCCGGGGCCCTGCTCACCCGGCAGGCCGGGCTGGAACAGGCCGACCACGCCCTGGCGCTTGTCGCCCACGCGCAGCAGCAGGATCTTGCTCTTGCCGTCGGCCACCGGCACCTTGTCGGATGGGATCAGCGGGATGCCGCGCCAGGTGATGAACTGCGAGCCGAACAGACTCACCGTGGGCGGCGGTGTGCCGCGGCGAGTCGCTTCGCGGCCGAAGGCCGCAATGGCCAGAGGATGGGCCAGGAAGAACGCGGGCTCCTTCCAGACCTTGGTCAGCAGCTCGTCCAGGTCGTCGGGCGTGGGCGCGCCGGTGAGCGGGAAGATGCGCTGCTCTTCCGTCACCTGGGCCAGCAGGCCGTAGTCGGGGTTGTTGATGAGCTCGCTTTCCTGGTTTTCCTTGATCGTCTCGATCGTGAGGCGCAGTTGCTCCTTGATCTGGTCGTGCGGGCTGCTGTACAGGTCCGACACGCGGGTGTGCACGTCGAGCACGGTGCTCACGGCATTGAGGAAATATTCGCGCGGATTTTCTTCGTAGTCCACGAAGGTGCGCGGCAGCTGGTTCTCGGACTCCTTGGCGGTGCATGCGACCTTGATCGCCTCGGGGTTCTTGACCTTGTTGAGGCGGTAGATGCCCGCTTCCACCGGCACCCACTGCAGCAGGTGCGTCAGCCAGCGCGGGCTGATGGTCTCCAGTTGGGGGACTGTTTTGGTCGCGTTGGCGAGTTGCCTTGCTGCGTGATCGCCGAGTGCGGTGGTACCGCCCACTGTTGCCGACATGTGAGAACTCCGTGTGGTTGAAAACTGAATGGGGAAAAGATGAAACTGCGGCGCTGAGTGTCAAAGCTCTGCGGCCGGGCTTCAACAGGCTATAGCCGCCAACTGAAGGCCGCGCACCAGGTTGGCGGTGTGCACCACTTCGCCGCGCGTGACCAGCGTGGAAGGCGTCACGCCCAGAGCCACCGCGAGCTTCTCGACGGTGACCAGGGACGCGATCACGCGGCCGCGCTCGACCTCGCCGACGTAAGAGCGGTTGAGGTCCGAGTGCTCGGCCAGCCGCTCCTGCGACCAACCCTGGGCTTCGCGCGACTGGCGCACCGCGATGCCGAATCCCTTGATGAGTGTGGTGGTCATGGCAGCACCTCGGCGGCGGCCGCAGGCCGCGGGGCGCGGCCCGACTCCTGGGTGCTGGCCTGCGTCACGTTGCCGCCGGGCGCCACGTCGTGCGTGAGCCACACATTGCCGCCGATGACCGCGCCCTTGCCCAGCGTGACGCGCCCGAGGATGGTGGCGCCCGCATAGATGACGACGTCGTCCTCGACCACCGGGTGGCGCGGCAGGCCCTTTTGCAGCACGCCCTGGGCATCCGTGGGGAACCGCTTGGCGCCCAGCGTGACCGCCTGGTACAGCCGCACGCGCTTGCCGATGACGGCGGTCTCGCCGATGACGACACCCGTACCGTGGTCGATGAAAAAGCCCGCGTCGATCTGCGCACCGGGGTGGATGTCGATACCGGTCTGGCTGTGCGCCAGCTCGGACACGATGCGCGCGAGCAGCGGCAGGCCCAGCTGGTACAGGCAGTGGGCCAGTCGGTGGTGGATCATGGCCAGCACGCCGGGGTAGCACAGCAGCACCTCGTCCACGCTGCGTGCAGCGGGGTCGCCCTGGTAGGCGGCCAGCACGTCGCTGTCGAGCAGGCGCCGGATTTGCGGCAGGGCTTGCGCAAACGCCTGCGCCACTTGCTGCGCCTGGTCCTGCACGCCATCGGCGTCGCGCTCCTCGTGGCGGGCGCTGTACTTCAGCTCCAGGCTGATCTGCGTGAACAGCGTGTGCAGTGCGGTGTCGAGCGTGTGCGCCACGTAGAAGTCCTCGCTCTCCTGGCGCAGGTCGTAGGGCCCCAGGCGCATGGGAAAAAGCGCGCCCTTGAGCTGCTCGACCACCTGGGCCAGCGCGTCACGCGAGGGGAACTCGCGGCCCCCCGGCTCCTGCGATCTCTTTTGCGCCTCGCGCCATTCGCGGCGCACCTCGCTCAGCGAAGCGGCGATCTGCTCGATGTGGAAATTTGCCATGGGTGCCTTGTGCGCTGCGCGGTTCAGTCCTGCACCCAGGGCAGGCCATGAAAGCGCCAGCCATCACTGCCGCCGCGCTGCTGGCGGTCGTCGATCTCGCCCTCGAAGCCTTCGAGCACATTGAACACATGGCGGAAGCCGACGGCGGCTGCCGCCTCGGCCGCGAGCACCGAGCGCTTGCCGCTGCGGCACAGCAGCAGCACCACGGCGTCCTTGCCGCCGTCCTTGGCGAGCTTGGCCTCCAGCTCCCGCACGAAGCGGGGGTTGCGGGTGAGCGCCGTGCCCGTGGCCCACGCCACGTGCAGGCTGCCGGGCACATGGCCGACGAACTTGCGCTCTTCGGCGGAGCGCACGTCCACCAGCAGGGCCTGGCCCTCGCGCACCAGATCCCAGGCGGCCGGTGGCTTCACACCGCCGGCGTAAGAGAGTCCTTGCTCCACCGACGCCTGGCGCACCTGCTCCAGGGCTGTGGGCAGCACGGCGTCTGCGGTTTCGTAGGTCATGAAATGGCTCCTGGCAATGAATTCGGTGGTGATAGCCATCGAATCTACGGGCCCAGGCATCGATCACAAACGAATAAAAACTCCGTTCAAAATTACTTAAGAATCCTTAGGGATCTCTTCACGAATCGACAATGGCTATTTCACCGCGATGCCTAAACTAAAGCAGCACTTGCTTTGATTGGTCAGGCATGCGCAACGCGCCGCGCAGGCGCTTAGCTGTAGCATCCCGCACGATCATATGGCCGCTTGAGAAACAGATCCGGGCGCTCCTCGTACCACTCTTTCATCGCCTGCATGGGCGTCTTGCTGCCCAGCGCTGACTGCGGCAATTGGTGGTTGTACAGCGCCACATAGCGCTGAAAGGTCTGCTGCATGTCCTCGCAACTGCGCTGGAATGCAGACCATCAGCTGGTTGAAGCCACCACCACGCGCCATGGCGTAACGCAGGCGACCCGCTATGCTTACGACGCGCTGGGCAGGCGGGTGGGAAAGGCCGATGCCTTCGGTGCCACGCGGTATCTGTGGGATGGCGATCTGATGGTGCAAAGCCAGCGCGGGGGACGTAGCAGTCTGTTCATCTATGAGCCAGGCAGCTTTGTCCCGCTGGCAACTGTGCAGGGAACGCAGAACGACCACCACACTTACTGGTATCAGTGCGACCAGATCGGCACGCCGCAGGAGTTGACTGACGAGCAGGGAGGCACTGCTTGGGCTGCGGATTACAAAGTTTGGGGAGAGGCGCGGGTGCGGGAAACAACGGCTCGCACCGGGACGGATGGCGCATCGGCACGAAATGGCCGCCACTGGCATGAAAGGCAGACGCCCTATTTGACCCCAGGGGCTGCTATTGAGCAACCATTTCGGTTCCAGGGGCAGCAGTTTGATGAATAAACCGGCCTTCATTACAACCGGTTCAGATACCACGATCCCGTAGTGGGACGATTTGTAAGTCAAGATCCCATTGGACTAAAAGGCGGTCAACATCTATTTGTTTATGCTCCAAATCCTTTGACTCTGGCAGATCCACTCGGACTGGACTATCGATCTACGTTTTGGAATACTGTCGGAGGATTAGGACGGGAAAAATATCAATTTCATCACATCATTCCACAAAAAATTTACGATAAGCATGCTTCGCTTATGAGCTGCGCAGGAATTGAAAAAGATGGGCCAGATAATATGATTGGATTGCCCAATAAGGCGGAGTACGCGGGAACGCGAACGGGACGTTATTTCGGAACCTCAATGCACAACACCAGTCACTCGGCTTATTCGAACAGTGTAGATAAAGCTCTTACTGCTGTATCAAAGCTTCCCACCTGTGCCGCTAAGAAAGCGGGCGCAAAAGCACATTCTTCAAGCGATTGAGCACATTTCAGGAGAGGCTATCTCTTGTCTATAAAAATGGGGGGGTTCCGTGTGGTTGGAGAGGTGAATTCCCTAATGGCAGACTGATGATTTTTTGTAAGAATGCATCCTGCAGCCCCTAGACAGGCCTACATGTCGCTACACGGCCGTTCAATAAGAGTCGAGCAGATGGCGGCGGCCAGCAAACAGCTGGCTGTGAATGTCCAATCTGTGCTCGAAGCGAATGGGAATTCTGCCAAAACAGGCGAACTTGGTCATCTGCACCAGCTCGTCTTGGCCGAGCCCGCTATTGCCGGGCAAGAGCCTGCCCGCCAAACCTTGGCCGACATGGAGCGCGATGCGGCGGTGCATCGCGAGATTAGCTGCAGCCAGGGCTAACTCAAGAGCCAGTTCGACTACGATTTGTATAATATTTAACTATAATTTTCTTTGGAGAAGATTATTAATTTTCCCTTTGGAAAATCACCTCTCCACCCGCAAGGAAAAAATCTTCTCTCGTAAACATCTAGGAGCTCTTTCTGAAAATCAGACAATTCCCCGAAGTATGAAGCCTCGTTAAGAAAAACATTGAAATTCTCAGAGATGACGTACGAGATATCATCGGGCAGATCAAGTTGCCGCACCTTTTTATCAATATCCCGTGCTAGAATACGGCTATATGCGGATATTTTTTCGTTAATTTTTTTCCTGCCGACTTCGCCAATTCCAACATTTTCAATATCTAGTAATTTATTATTGCATTCAAGAATGGATGTCCAGTATTGTATTTCTGGATATGCGTCTTGAATATCTTGGTCTGTTGAGTAGCGGATTGCGTCTTCGATATCGTGCGTAACCTCTTCATGAACTCCCGCACTCATCCCAAATAAAAACTCTTCGTCGCTGATAAGAAATTTCAGTCGGTTAAACATTAAATCAACATTTTCTAGTGCGCGCTCTATTTTCATACTCGCTCTCAAGGTAAATTAATAATTAAACCCCAGCTACCTTCGGTCGAACCTTCTCTATTCATTAGAGGGTTCCCCTTTCTTCTGAGCGCTTCTCTTAAAGTTTCTTGCAATGCTTTCGCCCCAGCTTTTTTTGCAGCGCATGTTGGTAGTTTTGCTATTTTATTAAGTGCGCTATTGACGGCTTTTGAGTATTCTGAGTGATTAGTGTTGTGTGGAGAAGTGCCGAAATATCGGCCAGTACGAGTTCCTGCATGTTCTGCTTTTTTTGGCAATCCAATAAGATTATCGGGTTCGTCTTTCTTGATGCCTGCACAGTTCATTAATGCGGTATGCTTATCATATACGGCTTGAGGAATTATATGATGAACTTGATATTTATCCCTTTCGGCATGACCGACAGCATCCCAAAAAGTAGATCGATAATCTAGGCCAGAGGGGTCAGATAGTGTAATTGGATTTGGGGCGTACGCAAAAAGATTTGCACCTCCCGCAAGTCCGATGGGATCTTGACTAATAGCGTTTAGAGTCTATGCAATCATCCGGGATGCGACACCTAGAGGAGGCCCTTCTTGCTGCGTTAGTCGGTAATTTTGGTCGATCTGTACCCGCAATTGTCAAATCTGCGCATGCAGTTTTTGCAAAAAATATTTCAATGAATACTGATCGTTCCGCAAAAGCAATTCACGTGCTTTTGAAGCAAACTCAGCCTGATAGAGTGCAGGCCGGTACGGACGATGAAGCCTTCTTTTCTCTGGTAAGGGCCGAAGCTCTGTGCATGGCGAAAACATTGCTGGAATCCGCGGGGGTCAACAGTTCTGATCTCCAAGCTGCCGTGGATGAGTCTCGCGCTGACCCCCTACCTGAGATCCGGTTTGCATTGACCCGTTGATGCACAACTCGTCGCTCTCGTCCTTACACTTTCTTTGACACAAACAACTGTAATACATCGACTGTCTCTTGGTGGTCGAATTTTTCGTTCGTACCGTGGGGCACAGTTCGCGCCACGTTATCGAGACCAGTGAACTTTGGCCTGACCTCGACCATAGCTTGGTGTACCACACACGTGGATGAGCACCTGTTCGACGGTTGGACCCCGTTGGCACACCAGTTTCAGGAGAGCTTGCTATCACGCATCTTCCATTGTGAGCGGTATCGGGCATCCGTGACCGACTACGCGCGATCAATGCTGGATGGCCAGATGGATGCCCTGCTGGTCTACCGAGAACGCCTGCGTCACCGGCTCGATGCCTACGACGCCAATTTGCCACCTCAGGTGCGCGCGGCGCCATCGCTGACGCGCACACGCGAAGTTGAACCGTCCTCAGCAGTACCAGAGTGGCGGTTGGATCCGGTATGGGATGACGCAAAGCGGTCCCGAGCCTCTGGAGGCCCAGCAATCTCGCATTGACTACGAACACTACCTCGTCAAACAACTGCAGTCCATCGCCGACGCGGTTCTTCAGCCGCTGGGCGACAGCTTTGTGGCATTGACGAGTGCGCAAAAAAGTGCTCTTTTGGGGGGCAGGGTGAATTCCCCAAAACTACTATGTCTCGCACTTGATTTCGCGAAGTTCCCAGATGACGCCTTAGTTTTAAAATCAACGCGCATTGCGCTCTTGCAGAAGTGGCATACGATTGGAAAGTACCTCAAGTTTATCCATGACTAGGATTCGACTACGCTTCTCCTTAGCGTCAAAGATAGCTATATGCGACGGCGAACTATCGAGAATAAATCCCGTAGCGATTGCCTTTCCTTCACGCTGCAATTCTACGCACGGCATCTTCGAGACCTGACACTCTTTCATGTACTCAATTGCATCGCTCTCTGCAGCGGCCTTTCCCGCGGTCTCGCCAAGTGCAGCCGGTACTGCCATGAAGGCCGTCAGCAGAAAAAGTGCACAAGGCATTGCGCTGAAAAATAATGCACTCAACAGCAATTTTCGAATGAGGCGGCGGCACCACTCAGGCTGCTTGAGCAACCAAGGAGGTGCCCCAGCGGATGTACTGGCTATCGGAGACATGAGAATGAAGAGATAAGCTCCTAAAATGACCGCGGCCACTAGGAGCCAATGAGCGTTGCCGAACATTGCTGCAAGCATCGCAATAGACCGATCTACCACACCGTAGTACCCGTTGATCAGTATCCAATCTGTTGATTTAGGAAAAAGTCCGGCATCTATGTTCCAGTACATGAGATAGTGCCGGTGTCGCACGACACCAATGAGATGGAGTGCTACGGTTCCTGCAGCTACTATAGCCGTGATTAAACTAAGTGCAGTAGGCCAACCCAAGGCGCTCCACTTTCGGGAGGTAGCATTTTGTTCGGTATGTGGCATGTTGGCGTTCATGATCTAGAGGAGCTTTGCGTTTTCTAATTCGTTGTTGACGTACCTCCAGCAATCCTTGGCTGTCGATCAAGTCACGCGAGTTTCTAATCCACGCAGGCCTTTCGATGCCTAAGCCTTCTGCAGTGTGCGAGCACAATCCACTTCGGCGCGGAGTACGTTCGGCGACACAGAGATAGAGATGGCTGCTGCTTTTCCTGCTCAAGCAACTTTGATTTGCTGCGACGTCCTCTGAACGTAGCAGTTCGATCAATCTGGAGAGTGCTACAGACGACTTCGCCGAGACTTTCTGCAAGCTACCGGATGAGGTTTGCACCAAAATATACGCACTTGATGGCGTTGAACTCATTGGCCATAAACTGCTAAACTGCACATTTATACATGATGGATTGTTACGCCCAGTCGTCAGCGGTCAGCCTCTTATAAATTTGCTCAGCTGGAATATTGTTGTCCGTAGAATTAATATCGATTCCAGCTACTCTGCTAACTGACAATTGCCCTGCTTGATATTCAAGACGTAAGGGGAGGTCATGAGGAATATACAGTCCGAGAAACGCTGCGTGTTCTTCAACATCTAGCCAGACGTAGCTCTGATTTGGTGAGGCATGGAGCGCCTCGTCCTCAAAAATTGGCAAGTATTCCCGACACTTTTGACACCAAGCCAAAGCACCAATGACAAGTACCAATTTGGCTTCTGGCTGAGCTAAACGCTGTGCCAGGATTTGTGCGTTGCTCCACGGATCCAGCTTCATGATGCAGGTATCTTTTGGCCTTGGGCGTGCATACGAGCCAGTACGCTGTGCTGGGTTCGCGCCTTTGATCGTATGGCAGTAGATCGAGCACCCGCAGAAATCAAACGCTGGTTGGCTATCCAACGCAGAGCCTGGGGCGCGTGCCACAAAGCGCTAGCAAGCACTGACTCGTTGACTTGTTGCCCCCCCAAACTAACTACGCCTGGTTGCAGCGCCACCCCGATTTGGGCGATGGCGCTGATGTTGGGCTCGGGCAGTCCTGGATCGCGAATATCTGTGCCGCGTGGTGCTTGCGCAGGCCCACGTGGAGCTAGTGTAAGACCCTCATTTTGCAGATCGATCCCGGTGAGTGAACTCCATACCCACCCAGCCAAGCGGCCAACCTCTGGGTCCGCCATGTAATGTTCCACTGTCGGCAGATAACGGCCATCACCGTGGTGCAATACAAACCACAAGCTCAGCCGCGGTGGCAGCAATTCAAGCAGCTTGGCAATGCCTGCATGGCCGATAGGTGCGGCCGAACCCAAATAACAGAGCCACCGCATCAATCTATGCTGGAGTTGACTGCGAGGAAGACCGGACGACGAGGCAAGCTCTTGGACCATCGCGTGAGTGACAAGCCATAAGACACTCGCGGCCTGTGTTTGCATATCCAGCCGTTGCGCGGGCGTGAACTGCGGCATCGAATGGGATGGATGGCCGTTGACCTGAGAGTCACTCCGCGACGCAGCCGCTATCCAGCCGATAGCGGCCTCTGCGCGAACCCGAGGGGTTGGATCTGAAAACAATGGGAGCAAGGAATGTGGCTGCCCAACAGCTGCCAGCCATCGGCAAGCAGCCGCACGCACGTGTTCGTTCGAACTGGCGATTGCCAATGGCAGCGCGGTACTTACAACGGACCACGCCGACTGCTCCATCCCTATGGGTTGCTCATCTGCAGGCGACGACTGGCGAAGGGCCAAGGCCCGCCATGCCGCCACCACCAGAGGGGCAGGCGTGCGCGGCTCGGCGAGCCAGTGGCAGCACCACCCCAATGAGGTTTCCGCCGGGCCCCAGGCCAACGCAGAAATCATCCCTCGGAGCATGCGCGAAGGATTCGTTTGCACCACTGACCATACTTCCGATAGTTGTGGGCCAGGCTCAGAATGCTCCAGCGCCAAAAGCGTGCAGACAAAAACCTGCGGTGCACGCTGCCAGCGGCGCAGTTGCTCTAGCGCGCAGTCCCAGCCTGCATCTTCGGCCACGCGCAAGCCGTCCAGGTGCGCATCCAGCAGCCGGTCGAACTCCATCAATTGAGGCAGACCCACCAAGGGTGAATGCACCGAGGTATCACGCTGCTGCCAATAAAAGGCAGCGTCTCCAGCGTGGCGTGCGACGAGCGGCGCAATGATCGGGGCCACAGAAGTACGCATAGTCACCAAAGTCGGTTCCACTGCTTGCCATCATTCACCGTGGCTCCGTACATCCCTGCCAGCAGCAGGACGCCGTCCCCCACAGCCAGATTGCCCGAACACGATTTGACTTCTGGGGATACGGGCGCTTCTCGAAGTTTGCCGTCTTCGATGACCCAAAGGCCGTAGTCAGACGTGCACCACACCTTGCCACCAAACCACACCATGTCTTTGAACGGCAAGGTCATCTCGTCCTTATGAATGATGGTCCATTTGTCCTCGCGGCCTCTCAATACAGAGCCGCTTTGCATACCGATGTACACATATCCGTCACCCGCGCAGCAAACGCTTTCAAAGCGCATGTTGGTCGGCACGGCGCACTGATACCAGCGCTGGCCGTCGTAGCGCCAAGCGTCACCTTCACCACCGACGCAATAGATGTTCTTGGAGTTGAAACCGGCAATCGCGTTGAAGCCTCCATCTGTTCCGCCGTAGCTCAACCTTTTAGGGGTTGGCAATGTGCTCCGGTCCCCTGCAAGGCTCTCCCAGCTGTTAGGGCCCAAACGTCGGCAAACGCCTCGCCAGCCACCCACCGCATAAACCTGGCCTTCAATTGTCGCCACTCCGTGGCAAGATGAATCTAGAATAGTCTTGGCGTTTCCATTTGGAATGGGGGATTCCATGCCACCGTCTCCGCCACCTAAAACCGCAACGACGCAATCCCTACCAATCAAAACCACTTGATCTTTAGGCTGAGATGTGGCTGCAATTTTTGGAGCAGCAAAACCCTCATAATCCATCCAATCTAAGCGTTCACCATCCGCATCGTCTGGGAAATAATTGAGTAATCTGCGATCACCATTCGCAGCATCATCGATTGTTTGCAAAAGTAGGAAGGAGAAGACTCTGTTAGAGCGGATAGCACAGTCGTAGACGGAAAATCCATTAATAGCAGATTGATATTCACTAGCAGTGATCTTGATTGGCTTGGTCATCACTTTCTCCTTGGTTTGGACGGCGCGTTTGGCTTTTCCTTGCCTCCACTCGTTTCCCCAGACTCATTCTTAGGCGTGCAATTGAGCTTGTCGTAGAACGAACGCAGTTGCGCCTCCAGACATTTGGTATCGCAGCCTGACTCAGGAAAGGCGGCTTTTACGGACTTAGCCCCCGATTCGATAGCATCTTTCTTGGTGATTTGCGCCCCTTTTGGAATAGTTTGTCCATTGGGATATTTCAAATCGCCAAGTTCCTTGCCCATCGCTCTGTGCACAGTTCCGTGCGAGCCATGGGTGTTGTTAGTGCCCTCCACGCATACTGTGGGAGCCTCATTGGGCTTGTAGTCAGCGCAATCCTTGAACATCGAACTGGGCAGCACATGGTGTCCGGATTGGCCAGGGCAGCAACCAGCGCCGTCCTTGCCAGCCTTTTCCTTCTCAGTTTCTTTGTATGGCACCAAAGCGCATCGACGAGCTCGAATGCACGGGTTGAGTACGGCAGCACCCTTCATCATGTCGGACACCATTTCCTGCTTTTTGTAGGTGCCGTCTGGATTCTTGTACTTGTCGAGGTGCCCCTTCATGTCCGCAATCTTTGCCTGGGCATCTTTGAGCTTTTGAGAAGCCTCGCTGATTTCGCTAGCGATGTCTGGAAACTCTTTGGCAGCTTGCGCCATATCCATGGCGCCGTCGGCCGTCATGAGAACATTGGCTGCGATACCAACCCACGGTCCTCCCAGAAATGGCGCTACCCGCCCGACAACTTGCTTGCCTGCTGTCTTTGCAGCCTTGTTTTTGATAGCCTGTTCCAACTTCTCTTTGGCCTTGGCTTCTACCGACTGCAATGCCTTGACCCCAAGTTCCTCGGCCATCTGCTCCGGAATCTTTTCCAGTTCCTTGAACATGTCTTCTGGACTGCTAGGCTTGATCATTAAGAATTCACAATGATCGTTCACCCACTGTGCGTTCGGATTGGAGGCCTTGCCGGTATGCGACGGCAGCTTCAGTTTGTTCAAGAGCGGTGGCGCTTCCTTCTTTTGTCTTTCGCTCTTCGCGGACTCCGATTCTGGTTTGCAATTTTTGTCGATAGCACCCTTGTCTTTCGCGCACGCGGCCTTGCTGGCAGCCGTGTCCATGTAGATGTGCCTGCCGGTATTGGGCGCGCCCTTTTGGCTGGCGGCGGGCTTTTTGCCTTGATCTTTCGAGCTGTCTTTTGAGCCCGTTTTCTTTTTGACGGCCATGGTCCTCCCGTACCCCCTCAGGTTTTATGGTTGTGTGTAGTGGGGTCGGTGTGTCTGCATACGTTCAGGCCTTCTACTTTCACGTCAGGAGACCAGTCCACGAAATAGCAGCGTCCTTTGATGGTGTTGCTGACGACACCCATCTTGAATGCATAGGTGGCCGGCTCATTCCCGGTACTCGTTGCCAGATAAGACACGTCCTTTTTGCAGATGGGCGTGCCGCACACGAAAACGGTGGTGCTACCGTTTGCCAGATCGCGGGCATATGCGGTGTTGGGATAGGGGACGGGAATGCCGATCTTGGGTGGCTTTGGTGGGCTGTGGCATACGTCCGGAAAACATGCGGCAGCAACTCCATCAGCAGCTTGGGAGCAAAACTCATCATCGTTGGCGTAAACGTGGGTTTCCATTGAACTCTTTCAAAGTGCAGGTATGGACCTGTCGCGCGGCGCTTGCTGGTGACGAACCACAACGGCACTTCGAAGCCCATCGTCGTTCGCTAGATGGATGACTCCGCAATCGCCTGGCCCATCGGGCCTTGGCAGCAGGTGCTGCAGCCAAGCGAGCATGAGTGCGCCTGTAGCTGCACCGACTTCGCCTGCACAGTCAGCAGTGGTGTACACCATGGGGGTAGTGCCGCCGTCCACTGCCACGCGCGTAAATGCGTTGGCAGCTTCGCCAGCAAAAAAACCTTCCCCGTTCTGATCGCTCATGCGAAATGCCAAGTCGTTGCAGTCGATGTCGGCTTGGTCGAAGGCTGTTCGCAATGCGCGGCTCAGGCCTTGAGCACGGCTGGGCACGCTCCCGTCGGGACGGCCAGGCTCTTCGCCACGGCCCCAGCCCACGATGTGCAGTCCTGGCACGTCGGGAGGAGCCAATTCGAGTAGCACGGCGGCCGCCGCTTCTCCCGGAATGAACCCGTCGCGATTGCCGGGCACCAACAATCGATCTGCCCGCAGATAGTGGTTGACGGTTTCAGCATTCAAGAAGCTGTCAATGCCAAGCACGAGAACCTGCTTGCAAACTCCTTCGCTCAACAGTTCGTGTGCTTTGTCCAAAACCGGTGCCAAACCTGCACGGCCCGTTCGCACGATTTCAGAATTCGAATGCAGCTGCGCAGATGGAATGCTCGATAGAGTTAGCTGTTGGAGATGGCTCAGATCTATCGCACAACGATCATTTTCTGCAGTCAAAACAATGGTCAAAAGTCGTGTGTCTTGCAGCACCACGCCTTGGCTCAGACAGTCATCGATAGCGTGAGCCATCCAGCGCACAAGACGTGCTGTCCCCCAAGTTTCGTTGTCGGGCAGCCTCGCTACGCGTATTGCCTCGCCGTTGGAGGTAACAAATTCGCCCTCCTGAAAATGGTCCATGCCTGCACGCATGGCGCATGAGGCGGCCTTTGCGGTGTAACCGACTGAACAGCAGAGACCCACCGACGCAACGCGCAAAGTCTTATCGGTGGCGCCGTTTTGCAGGGTCGCCATCCATGAGCTTTTCATTTCAAGTCACCTGCCTTGCTGGTTGCCCGCAATTCGTGCAGTCGCTTTCATCCAGACCCAGAGATCGCGCTCTCCACCACTGTTCATCCAGCGGGCCCACCGCGATGGTGTTGAATTCCTGGATACGACGACGGATCGGCACGCTGGCTCTCCACACCACGCTAAAACGTGCCGCTTCCGTCTCGAAGAAAAGGGTGTCGACGTGAACAGTTGGCATCTCAACGCTGTAGTCTTTGCGCAAGATACGCACTTGTAGCTGGTTAAGTGGCGGAAGCTTGAAGCGAATGTGGGGCTGTTTGGGATTCATGTGCACGAGCTGTACTTGCTCCCCGCCTTGCAAATAGGCCACACGTTGATCGGCCGGTGCGCTCTGATGAAATCGATCGTCAAAGTCTTCAGGCAAAAACGGAAATACATCACGACGCCATGTCGCGTCGTACGTACCAGCGTACTGGCTGCGCTCTGGGACGTTGGCGCTGATGGCGTTCAGTCCAATAGGAAAATGTGCTCCGTCAGGTTGCCTTACCGGATCTTCGAATGCCTCCAAACATGGCATAGGTTGGTTTGCCATCTCGCCAATGGTGTGGGATCCAGCCCAACCAAGTCCCACGGGATTGGCATCGAAAGCTTCTGTCAAAGTGTCTCCACTTTTGACATACGTGCGGGTGGCACCGAACCCCAAACCCAGATGAAGAGGCATGCTTACAAACGGCTCGGGCGGGGATGGCTCGTAGCTCAGGAGTGACCGCTTCCAAGTGCGGTGGCCCCACACTTTGACCTGCTTTTGCCACGCGCCCACCTGTGCCTGCACGGCCAGCGCAATCATTGGCTGTCCGTCGGGACTGTGGGCGCAAGCATCAAAAAGAATGTCGCATTGCGGCTTGTAGCGCACCAAGTCAGCAGCGTGGCGCACTGCCGATGCACCCGGTTCACCGTAATGTTCGTCTGCATGCGCCAAAGGGCCTGCTGGAATGGGCCTTGGCCTTTGACCCGGTTCTGGCAAGGTCCATGTTCCCTTGGTGACCACCACCAAATGCTCTTGGCCCCGCACATCCAAAGCGGGAAAGACTTCAGTGCGTAGCAACTGATTTCCCTGAACGATATCCATGTCTGCCAACCCCTGGTCAGTTGATCTGCACTGAACCACCGCGTATGCGGTTGCTGGCGCTAGCATGTGTGGTCACATAGGTGCCGCGTATCTGAATGCTCCCGTCTTCACAGAGGAGAATGACCGCTTCGCCGCAGCGCAACTCCAATTCGCTTTGGGCTTGTACCACCACTCTATGACCGTTGTGCGTTATCTGCACCCCAGCTGCATCGAACTGTCCGGCCTGTGTTTGATACTGCTGTGCCGGAGTGCCGTGCATCATCAAACCCAACACGATTGGCCGGTATGCATCGGCTCCTTCAAAACCCAAGGCCACAGCGTGCCCCACATGGTGCGCTTCAAGTTGCACCATGCTGACAGCGGCCACTGCCTGTAGTTGCAAGCTGGGGATGTCTACGAGAATCTCGCGCGTCTGTGGGTCAACGCCGCTCAAGTAACCAATGGCAATGCCCTCAGCCCTCAAAGAAGTAGCTGCCGCCTTTGAGCGGTCAGGCGAGGCTGTCTGTTGGTGCAAAAGTGCCTGAAACGCGGCATCCGGAGAGCCCGATTTCGTAGAACTCCCGAGGTCGTCGGAAAGCGGCGCTATCGAAGCGTTGCCGGCGGGCTTGGGGCTACTAGTTTTCAAGGATCTTCGCTCCCTTCATGGTGATATTTCCATCGGCGGTGATCACTTGCTCACCTGTCATGGTCACGGTCAAGTCGTGCCCGTTGAGCGTGACAGTTCCATCCTTTTTCATGACGAAGGTGCTGGCTCCAACGCTCAAGGTGATGGAGTCTGCATCCATGAAAATGTTGGAGCCACCACCACCACCGCCTTCTCCACTCCCAGCCGCACCACCCGAAGGCGCTACGATGTTCTTGGGGCCCCCGGCTCCTGCTGCGCCGCCGGCTGCAGTTCCGCCCGAGCCCCCACCGCCCCCGCCAACCGTGAGTGCGTACTTGGTGCCTACGGTGGTGGTCTTGTCGCTGCCCACCTTGGTGCTCTGGTCCTTGCCTACCAGGGTGGCCATCACCGCGCCAACGTTCAGGTTGTAGACAACGCCCACGTTTTCCATGCGCCCCACACCGACGTTCTGCATGTAGGCGATGCCGACGGTTTCGGTCTTGAACTTACCCACCTTGATGGACCAGTTGCTGCCGATCTTGTCCTTCTCGTTCTTGCCCACCGTTTTGGTGCGGTTGATGCCGATCTTGAAGGTCTGGTTGTCGCCGATGTCCACGGTCTCGTTGTGGTCCACCCGCTCCTTGCGGTTGCTGTGGATGGTGATGGTCTCGTCGCCATCGACCTCTTCCGTGCGCCAGCCGTGCACCGTAATGCCCTCGTTGCGGTCCACCGTCTCGGTGCGGTCCCGGTGGATGGTGTTGGTCTCGTCTCGGTCGATGGTCTTGCGCCGGTCGTTGCCCACCCATTTTTCTTCATCGTTCTCGACTTCGGTCAGCTGGTCTTTTTGCGCGTGCAGCCACAGTTGCTCTTGCCCGGCCTTGTCTTCAAAGCGCAGGGCGTTGGCATCGCCTGGACCGTTCTTCATCCCGGCGCCCGCAGCACCGCCTTTGCTTGAGCGGGTCTTTATGCCCGATTGGGTCTGGTTGGCCGGCAGCGACCACGGGGGCATGTTGTCGGCGTTGTAGACCACGCCCACGATGATGGGCCGGTCCGGGTTGGCGTCGATGTGGTCCACCAACACTTCCATGCGGATGCGCGGTATGGCGATAGCACCAAAGTTCGAACCTGCCCAACTGCTGGAAAACCGCATCCAGCAGCTGGAGTTTTCGTCCATGGCACCGATGCGGTCCCAGTGGAACTGCACTTTGACGCGGCCGTACTTGTCGCAATAGATCTCTTCCCCAGGCGGGCCGACCACCCAGGCAGTCTGCAAGCCCTGTGTGCGCGGCTTCGGCGTAATACGCGCGGGCCTGAACGCCCGCGTGGTGGGCAATGCCTCGAGGGCAAACCGCTGTGTGGAGCCCACACTTGCGTCGCTCACCTGTACGTTCTCTGTGAAGTGGTAAGTGACCGATATCAGCAAGTGCTGCACGTTCTGGTCTTCGCGCGGGTAGTTGCGCAGCGTCATGAAGCAGCCTGTGGCGCCCACCAGGTTTCTGGCGTTGCCCTGGCCTGCTACACGCTCGTGCGCGGCGATGTGCTCTTCGACGCGGACCTTGGCGTAGTGCTCCCCTTGGTCGTACTCCGTAAACTGCCCCGGAAACTCATAGGTCTCGAATCCGTCGTTGGCATGGCCCGGCGGCATTTTGCGCGTATTGGTCAGATCGGCGCGGGGCTTCTTGAAGTCGAAATCGTCTGTCGCCACCTTGCCCGAGCGCAACCCCTGCGTGAAGTCCCAGTCATCCAGGTTCTCTTCTCGGGCGACCGCGGCCTTCTCAGGCGGATAGAACGGCAGTCCGCCCCCGGCCATGGGTTCGTGCGAGCTGATGGTGTCATCGCAGAACACCAATGTGTGGCTGCCGCTGGAATGTTTGAAGTGAAAGTAGATACCCAGGTCTTCTGCCAAGCGGCACACCAGGTTGCAGTCGCTCTCTGAGTATTGAACCAGGTACTCGACGGATGGATAGGCCTTGGTCAGCCGGAACTCCATGGGCTCGCCGTATTTGCCCAGCACATCACGAATGATGTCCGGCACGGTCATGTTCTGAAAGATTTTGAAATCCGTCTTGCGCGTGGCCAGCCACAGCCAGGGACGCATCTCCAGAAAGTAGCTGTACTTGGAGGCGTCCTGCCCCCGCATGCCAAACCGGCTGATCACGCCATTGAGATACCGCTTACCGCCGCCGTCTGTCTCCACCTCGACCGTTGCCGACTTACCGAGTAGCGCCTTGGGGTCCACGGTTTTGGACTCGCTGATCACCTGCACATTGAAGGTAAAGAGCCTGCTGAGTTCTTCCGTGCCATGGAGTTGGCGCAGTTGCAGCGTATCGCCCAGCGGGGTGTTGATCTTGGTGCGGCGTTGGCTCATGGAAAGCGAAAGGTCGATGGTGTGGGTATAGGTACAACGCGCGCGTCGATACCAAGGGGCCGGGCGATGCTAGCAGCGGGAGATGAAGTAACTTGTTGCGAGATTGCATGCATTGAGCCAATTTTTTGCAACTGATCGCAACAGTACCGCGCCACATCGTGGAAGACATATTGCAGGCCTCATTCTTTTTGTATGCTCCTGCGCCACGACAATTCCAAGTCGCGTGAGGAGCCGGCTCCTTATGCGGTACGTCTTTTTTCCGATGCGCTGCTGTGAAAAATTCAAAGCTGTCTCAGAAGCCTATTGATCGGCAGAATCTGCTGCGAAAGATGCCGTCAACAGGCTCGCCGCGCTTTTATGGGATTTACCGTCAGGTATCACGCGCAGGTGGGGTGTCGTGGCGGGTATGCCTCAGCCGTAGAGGGCGCTCGTTTGCAAGGACTTTTTCCGTCAAGCGCTATGGAAGCGACGAGGCGGCCATCCACGCAGCACTGGCATACCGTAACAAGGTGGTCAGTGAGCACGCAATGGTGAGCAAGCGGGAGAACCACGTCATTTTGCGGGCCAACTGCCACTCCGGCATTCCTGGCGTTCGCTTGAGCAAAACCAGCGCGTCGGAGCGGTGGATCGCCAGCATTCGGTTGAGCGAGGGGGGTTCTACCTCCGCGTCGTTTTGCGTCAAGAAGTATGGCTTTGAACAGGCTTTTGAATTGGCGGTGCAAGCGCGCAAACAGATGCTCGCGCTCGTAGTGGACCAAAAAACTTTTCGCGCGCCATGCGACCCGGTGTTGGCGCTTGCGCCGCAGTGTCTCGTGACCGACGTGGTGGTGCCTTTGACATCTGGCTCGGTCACGGCAGTATCGCGGCCGAGCAACGACGTCCAGGGGGTCTTCCGTTTCATCTATCGAAGGCGGCGCCCCGATGGCACTTTGCTGGAAAGCCCGATGTGGGGCGCTGAATACCGATGGCCGGACAAGGGGATCACAAGGCGCACCTACTCAGTCACAAGATTTGGGGAAGATGTCTCCAGACAGATGGCGGTAGACCAGCGTGCCGTATGGGACCAACATCCCCCCGACAAGCCCTTGAAAGGTGCGACGAGAAAAGGACGCCGAGCCAGCCGTAAACCGATTTGCAGTATGCATCGCAAACTCCAGCGATCACGATCCGATGGACGAAGTTTGGCTTACTGGCAAGTGACCTATCGCTTCCCAGGCGATGGGCATCAGCGTACCGCTACATTCAGCGTGACGCGCTACGGCGAGGACGGAGCACGCACACTTGCGGATGCGCAGTGCCAAGAGTGGCTGCGCGAGCCACCAGCCAAGCGCGTTGCACAAACAGGCACCACAGCGGCTGATAGGCTGCCCCGTGCGCCTAGGTCACGAACTGTCAAACACTGATGTGGCGTCTTGCCGTTGAGTAAAAATCCATGACCGAATTTGTACGCCCAGGCCCGTTGGGCACCAATGAGCACGACAGCAATGGCGAGTTCTCCAAAATCCGCCTGCACGAACCATCGCACAGCTTCATTGGCAAGGGGCACACTCCAACTCCTTTAGGAACGCACTCGACTGACGCGGAATCGCGACGCTCTTCGCAGCGCTACCCCGCACCGGCGCGCAGCATGCCTTCAGATTCGAGCCACGGCAACAAGTCCCAGCAGAAATCTGCCCCAGGGGTATCAGCGTCAACCAGTTCGTCTGCAGTTGGCGACAAGCCCCATTGGGGCAACGAGCAGAGTCTCAAGCGCATCGCTGATACGGATGAACACGTGAGGACTTGGCTTCGCGCTGCTCTGTCCAATGCCGGCGAGTACCAGACCCCAGGTCTCTGGCTGGCTGCGCGACGCGAAGAGGGCCTTGACCGCTATGACAACAACTTGGCCGCCGCTGAACGCTTCGCCATGGCGGCAGAGGGATTCTGGAATGTTTTCCCGGGCTCGCAGACGATGGCTATCGCGGGCAAGAAGCTGCTGCAGCAAGCGCGCATGAATGTTCCGGGAGCCGAAGCGTTGCTCGGCAAAGCAGGTTCCAGCAATCCCGATTTCACCGAAAGATGGGGCCAACTTGGTAACTCTTACCACCAACTTGGTATGACTCCACAGGCCGCTTGCGAGGCAGCCATGACGCACAAGTTCTCACGCAAATGACAAGGGACGTCGCCGAGGCAGCGCACAGCAAACCCAAGAGCGCTTCTCACTTGCGCGCTTTCTGGCTACCTGCAGGGTGTTTGTTGGCTGCCGCAGTATGGGTTGACTTGATTTTGCAGGCACCTTTGGCTGGGCTGGCAGTTTCTTTTCTTGCACTGCTTTGGACCGCGGCAGCGGTCGTGTCAGGACTTTTGAAGCGCCACAGCGTCTTTGCCATATTGCGAAGCCATCAAGTATCGGTCAGTCTGATCGGGACGTACTTTGCCAGCGTGGCCTGCGGCCTCATCGTCAGCCATCTGGTGTTCAGCCAAGCGCAAGGGCTGCGTGAGCAGATCCGACAAAGCCGCAAGTCGGGCACCGATGTTGACACTGCGGCCCTACAAAATGTCTACGATTCGTTTTGTACTTCACGGTGGAATGGACGTTGTGGCTGGATGAACTATCGAATTCTTTACAACACCGATGGCGCATCAGATCAAGGACCTGGAGCTTCCGGGGTGTTGGTTGTTTTCCAGTTCTTCACTGAGAGAGTCGCGATTTCGGTTGAAACGGGACGGATCGTGCTGCGCCGTAGCATCGATTGAGGGTGGGGTGCGAGAACGTGGGACCATATTCACGCATGCGCATGCGCATGCGCGTGCGCTTACCTGTGTTGCTCAGGCCCAGGCTGCTTTGCTTCAACACCTTATTGTCTCGGCCTCCAGCCTCCGTAGGCACATTACGCAGGGATTCGTGCAGAAGATCCTTTGACGGTCTGCAGGCAACCGTAGTCCTCGGCAACGCTCCGCGCTGGGTGAGTAACACTCAGGCTCCCGCCGGCGCAAACCGCCCTGCCGACAAGGTCGAGAGGTCCGCCCATTCCGGCAGCCCCAGCACCCGCAGTGCCAGCACCTCGCCAATGGCGGCCGAGTGCTTGAAGCCGTGCCCTGAGCACGGCGACGCCACATGCACGCCCGGCCATCCCGGCAGGCGGTCGATGACGAAGCCGTGGTCGGGGGAGACGGTGTAGAGGCACACATGGGCCTGCGAGAACTTCGCCTCGGGCGCATGGAGCCGCGGCTGCACGTAGCGCCGCAGCATCTCCTCTACCTCGCCAGGGGCGACCGTGCGGTCCACCGCCTGGGGCGTGGTGGTGGCTTGGTACTGGGCGGTGGCAATCTTCAAGGCGGGAGCACCGGGCCCCACGGCCGGAAAGCCGTAGAACGCAGGGCCGTCCTCATCCCCCTGCGCCCAGATGAACACCGGAAACCGCGCGGGCGAGAACGCATCGGTATCGGCACCGACGTCGAACCAGAACATCACCTGGCGGTAGACGCTCAACTGCCCGGCCAGCGGCGCGCTGTGCAGCGCCCCGCCCGCCTGCACCAGCTGAGGCAGCCATGCGCCCGCGGCCAGCACCACCTGGTCCGCGCGGTAGGTGCCGCGCGTGGTGGTGACCACCGTTGCATCACCCAGCGGCGTAAGGGATAGCAACGTCTCGTGGGTGTGCACCTCGGCGCCGTGCGCCTGCGCCACCTGCAGCTGGGCGCCGATGGCCACCTCGGGGCGGACGAAACCTGCATCGCGCTCCCAGTAGGCGAACTCGTCGCCGCGCAGCTTGAACTGCGGGTAGCGGCGCCGCAGGTCGGCCGTGTCCAGCACATCGTGCGCGATGCCGTGGCGCTGTGCAATCTCGATGGTCTGGCGCACGAAGTCATCGGGCTTGCCCGCGCGGGGGGCCGCGCCGTCGCGCGGGCCCAGCACCAGGCCATGGGTGCGGGTGTAGATGGACTGGCCCGTGGCGGCCTCCAGCTCGGCCCAGATCTCGTGCGAGCGCCGCACCAGGGGCACGTACTGCTCGCCCTCGCCCACGGCCAGGCGGGTAATGCGGGTCTGCCCATGCGACGACCCCTGGGTGTGCGGCGGTGAGAACTGGTCCAGGCCCAGCACGCGCCCCCCGCGCCGCGCCAGCTGGTACAGCGTGGCAGCGCCCACGGCCCCCAGGCCCACGACGATGGCGTCGTAGTGGGGGATATCGTGGCCGTGGGCACTCATGCCGTGCCCCGCCGCACCGGGTGCGCGGGCCGCGCCAGGCCCAGGTGCTCGCGCAAGGTCGTGCCTGCATAGTCCTTGCGGAACAGGCCGCGGCGCTGCAGCTCGGGCACCACCAGCTCGGCAAAGTCCTTGAGGCCATGCGGCAGCGTGGGCGCCAGCACGTTGAAGCCGTCGGCCGCGCCGGTGGTGAACCAGTGCTCCAGCTGGTCGGCGATGGTCTCGGGCGTGCCCACCAGCGTCCAGTGGCCCCGCGCGCCGGCCACTTTTTCGTACAGCTGGCGAATGCTCAGCCCCTCGTCGCGCGCCATCTTGGCGAACAGTTCCTGGCGGCTCTGCCAGCCCTGGGTGACCGGCAGGTCTTGCGGAAAGGGCCCATCGACCGGGTAGGCGGACAGGTCCGCGTTGCCCAGAAAGGTGGACAGCAGCCCGACGCCCAGCACCGGGTCGATGAGGCCTTGCAGCTGGTCGAACTTGTCCTGGGCCTCCTGCTGCGTGCGCCCCACGAAGGGCGAGATGCCGGGCAGGATCTTGAGCTGGTCCGGCGTGCGGCCGTACGCCGCCAGACGCCCCTTGAGCGACTGGTAGAACGCGCGCGCAGCCTCGGGCGTCTGCTGCGCGGTGAAGACCACCTCGGCCGCCGACGCCGCCAGGTCCTGCCCGTCGCTGGACGAACCGGCCTGCACCAACACCGGGTAGCCCTGCGGCGAGCGCGGCGTCTGCAGGCCACCATGCACCTTGAAGTGCTCGCCATCGAACGCCACGCGGTGCAGGCGCTCGGGGTCGAAGAATTGGTTGGCCGCCTTGTCGTGAATGAAGGCATCGTCCTCCCACGTGTCCCACAGGCCTTTGACGATCTGCACGTATTCGTGCGCTCGGGCGTACCGGTGCGCATGGTCGAGCTGCTTGTCCAGGCCAAAGCTGCGCGCCTCGAAGTCGCTGCCCGAGGTGACCAGGTTCCAGCCCGCGCGCCCGCCGCTGATCTGGTCGAGCGTGGCGTACTTGCGCGCCAGGTGGTAGGGCGGCAGGTAGGTGGTGGACACGGTGGCGACCAGGCCGATGCGCTCCGTGGCCTGCGACAGGGCCGACAGCGCCAGCAGCGGCTCCATCGGGTACCACAACGCGTTCTTGGCGACCACCGCATCGGGCGGGCCCGGCAGGCCCACATTGTCGGCAAAGAAGATGGCGTCGAACTTGGCGGCTTCGGCAATCTGCGCCCATGCACGCAGCTGCGCGATGGAGCTGGCCGCACCGGGGTTCACGTCCGGGTGGCGCCAGGCGGCCAGGTGGTGCCCCACGCCGAAGAAGAAGGCGCCCAGGTGCATGGTGGGAGAAGGTGTCGGCATGGAAGAAGGCTTTGCGCCTGTCGAGAATGAATGAGGGGGCTACACGCCCCGCGTGGGGCACCGGTACGCTACGGACGCGCTCAGCGCTGCTGTCCCCACTTGCGCACGGTCAGCCGCTCCAGCGTGGCAAAGCCCAGGCTCTCCACCAGCAGCCCGATGAGCACCACCATGACCAGCCCCGCGAACACGCGGTCGGTGTAGAGCTCGTTGCGGTTCTGGAAGATGTACCAGCCCAGGCCGCCCTTGCCCGACGATGCGCCGAACACCAGCTCGGCCGCGATCAGCGTGCGCCAGGCAAAGGCCCAGCCGATCTTCAGGCCGGACAGGATGGCCGGCAGCGCTGCGGGTATGAGGATCTGCAGCACATACGGAATGCCCCGCAGGCCATAGTTGCGGCCGGCCATGCGCAGGGTCTCTGGCACACCCTGAAAGCCCGCATAGGTATTGAGCGCCAGCGGCCACAGCACCGAATGGATGAGCACGAACACCAGGCTGCCCCGCCCCAGGCCAAACCACAGCAGCGCCAGCGGCAGCAGCGCAATGGCGGGCAAGGGGTTGAACATGGACGTGAGCGTGCCCAGCAGGTCACGGCCCAGCCGGGTGGACACCGCCAGGGTGGTGAGCGCGAACGCCAGCACCACGCCCGCCACATAGCCCTGCACCAGCACGAACAGCGACAGGCGCACCTTCTCGATCAGCTCGCCACTCCAGAGGCCTTCGACGAGCGCCTTCATCGTGGCGCTGAACGTGGGCAGCAGCAGATCGTTGTTCTGCCAGCGCGCGGCCACCTCCCACACGGCAGCGAGCACCGCCAGGATCACCGCCTTGCGCAGCCACTCCTGGCCCCAGATGCGGTCTGACAGTGGAAGGGCGCGCTCCACCGGCACGTCGCGAAACGGCTCCAGGGTGCGCTCGTATTCGGGCCGCACGGGCGGGTGCAAAAGTGGGCTCATGGCTTCGCATGCCCTTCGTTGTCTTTTTCTTCTTCGAACAGCAGGTGGTGAATGCGCTGCGCCGTGGCCTGGAAGTCGGCGCCGCCCAGGCTGCCCAGGTGGTAGTTGTGGCTGTTGATCTCGGCGCGCATGCGGCCCGGATGCGGCGACAGCAGCGCGATGCGGTTGCCGACCACCAGGGCTTCTTCGATGGAGTGCGTGACGAACAGCAGCGTGAAACGCACCTCGTCCCACAGCGCGAGCAGCTCTTCCTGCATCTTGCGGCGCGTGAGCGCATCCAGCGCGGCGAAGGGTTCGTCCATCAGCAAGATGCGTGGCTGCATGGCCAGCGCCCGGGCAATGGCCACGCGCTGCTTCATGCCGCCCGACAGCTGGTGCGGGTGCACATCGGCAAACTTTTCTAGCCCTACCTTGGCCAGGTAGTGCAGGGCCCGCTCGGCGGCTTCTTTCTTGCCCACCGTGCGCGACGCGAGCAGCGGGAACATCACGTTCTGCTTCACGGTCTTCCAGGGCGGCAGCTGGTCGAACTCCTGGAACACCACGATGCGGTCCGGCCCGGGCGCGCTCACCCGCTGCCCACCCAGCCGGATCTCGCCTTCGATGGGTGCGATGAAGCCTCCCACCGCCTTGAGCAGCGTGGACTTGCCGCAGCCCGAGGGGCCGAGCAGCACGAAACGGTCGGCCGCATGCACGTCGAAGCTGACTTGGTGCGTGGCGCGCACCACGCGTTCGGTGGTGCGGTATTCCAGGCTGACGCCATCGACCTGCAGCAGCGCGCCAGGCGCCGCCTGCACTGCGGCGGCAGGCGCCGGCGCGGCGTGCGGTGCATCCACTGCGGCTTCAGCCAGAAAGCCCTGCCGCAGCGCAAGGTCAGGCGCCAGCACGGGCATGGTCAGTTCCCCGCCGCGTTGTGCGCGTCTGCAAAGAAATAGTCCTTGGCAGAGGCAGGCTTGTTCTTGATGGCGCCCACACGGTGCATGAACTCGGCGAGCGCGTAGGTGTTCTGCGGCGTGATCTTGAACTGGACTTCGGGGTTCTTGATGATCTTGAGCAGCAGGTCGCGGTCGGTCTTGGCGTTGCTGACCTTGAGGTAGATGTCGGCCGCCTTCTCCGGGTTGGCGGTGACGAACTGCGAGGCCTCGTTCAGCGCATCGATGAAGGCCTTGTAGGTCTTTGGGTTCTCGGTGCGGAATTTGTCGGTGGCGTACAGCACGGTGGCCGACGAGGGGCCGCCCAGCACATCATAGGACTTGAGCACGATGCGCGCCTGCGGGTTGCCCGCCAGCTCCTGCTCCTGGAACGGCGGGTTGCCGAAGTGCGCCGAAATCTCGGTGCCGCCCTTGATGATGGCTGCGGCTGCGTCGGGGTGCGGCACGGCCACGCTGATCTTGTCGAGCTTGTTGAATTCCTTGTCGCCCCAGAGCTTGGCCGATGCCAGCTGCAGCACGCGCGACTGTACCGACACGCCCACGGCCGGCAGTGCGATGCGGTCCTTGTCGGTGAAGTCCGCAATGGTCTTCACGTTCGGGTTGTTGGTGACCAGGTAGTACGGGAAGTTGCCCAGCGACGCCACGCCCTTTACGTCTTGCCGGCCCTTGGTGCGGTCCCAGATGGTGAGCAGCGGCCCCACGCCGGCGCCGGCGATCTCGATGTTGCCCGACAGCAGCGCATCGTTGACGGCGGAGCCGCCCGAGAGCTGCACCCATTCCACCTTGGCATCCACACCGGCGGCCTTGGCGTGTTTTTCGATCAGCTTTTGCTCTTGCGCCACGTTGAGCAGCAGGTAGACGATGCCGAACTGCTGGGCAATGCGGATCTGGCCCTCTGCATGGGCGGCAAGGCTGCCGAAGGCAAGGCCCAGGCCGGTGGCGATGGCAGCGGCTTTGCGTGTGAAGTTCTTCATGGGTTTGTGTTTCTCTCTGGAGGATGGTGGTCAGAACGGTGCATCGCCCTGAATCGTGGTGCGGTAGAGCTTGCGGCGCAGGTGGTCGGGCGTGCCGGCGGCCAGGTGCATCAGCGAGCGGTTGTCCCAGAAGACGAGGTCGTGCGGCTGCCAGTGGTGGCGGTAGATGAACTCGGGCTTGACGCTGTGCGCGAACAGTTCGGCCAGCAGCGCATCGCTCTCTGCCTGCGGCAGGCCGACGATGCGCGTGGTGAAGTGCTCGCTGACGAACAGCGCCTTGCGGCCGGTCTCGGGATGCGTGCGCACCACGGGCTGCACGGCGGGCGAGACTTGGTCGATCTGCGCCTGTGAGAGCTTCGGGCGCCAGGGGTTCTTGGCGCGCAGGTCTTCGTATTTGGCCAGGTAGCTGTGCTCGGCCTTGAGCGGCAGGATGCGCTGCTGCAGTTCGGGGCTGAGCGCTTCCCAGGCCAGGTGCTGGTCGGCGAACAGCGTGTCGCCGCCCTCGCTGGGCAGCTCCTGTGCGTGTAGCAAGGACCCCAGGCTGGGATGCGGCTTGTACGAAATGTCGGAGTGCCAGTACACGCCCGCATCGCCCAGGCCGATGGGCTCGCCGTTGTCCTTGATGTTGGAGACGATGAGGATCTCGGGCTGCCCCTTCAGTTGGAACTGGTGCAGCACATGGATCTCCAGCGGGCCGAAACGTCGGCTGAAATCCACATGGGCTGCAGGCGACACCTGCTGGTCGCGGAACACCAGCACATGGTGGTCCAGGTGCGCCTGGTGGATGCGGGCGAACTCGCTGTCGCTGAGGGGCCGCGAGATATCGAGGCCCACGACTTCAGCGCCCACGGGCGCATCGAAGGGCCGTATCTCGAAGTTCTGTACGGGGGCAGGAGAACGGGTGGCAGTGGCAGTCATTGGGGGCTCTCGCGCTCAGTTCGCAGGGGCTGGTGCATGGGAGCTGCCGACTGTAGGGATGCTTTGTTCCACACGGAACGAATGATTTGTTGCTTGTTTATGAAATAAACATCCAAAGGAATCGCGTCACGGTGGATGTGCAGCCGGGCAAAAGCTGCGCACTCGCTCGCAAGGTAACGCAGCCGCGCCGCTGCATGCCGCTCATTGAACGGATTTGGATATGCGCTTTCCTTCGTTGGCCGGGTCGGGGCGCGCGCCTATCGTCGCGGCTCTCGCTGGCGCTGCGCCTTGTCCGCCTGCAAGGGCATTTGTGCAGGCCAGCGCCCTATCCACCAGACATCCTTCACTCATCACACCATGCGACTGAAATTCTCATCCCTCACCGGTTTCATTGCGGCCACCGCGCTGGCGCTCGTGGGCATTGCCGCCAAGGCCGACCAACTGGACGACATCAAGAAGAAGGGTGAGATCGTCTTCGGCGTTCTGGGCACCGACGAGCCCAACAGCTTCGTGGACCCCAAGACCCGCGGCTTCATCGGCTACGAGATCGACATCGCCACCGCGGTGGCCAAGAAGCTGGGCGTCAAACCCGTGTTCAAGCAGTTGGCCGTGGCCGCTCGCATCCCCGAGCTGCAGCAGGGCCATGTGGACGTGCTGGCCGCATCCCTCACGCACAACAAGGAGCGCGAGGCGCAGATCGACTTCGGCCTGACCCACTTCGTCACCGGCTCCAAGGTGCTGGTCAAGAAGAGCAGCGGCATCCAGAACGTGGCCGACCTGGCGGGCAAGAAGGTGCTGACGGTGAAGGGCGGCACGCAAGAGCCCAACCTGCTGCGCGCCGTGCCGACCGCCGAGGTCGTGACCTTCGAGAACACCCAGCAGGCCTTCCAGGCGCTGCAGCAGGGCAAGGGCATTGCCTACGTCAATGACGAGTCGTCGCTGTACAACGACGTGGCCAAGCTGGGCGCCAAGGGCGGCGACTACCTGATCCTTCCGCAGAACCTGAACGTCGAGCCGCTGGCCCTGGGCATCCGCAAGGGTGAACCCGCGCTGAAGAAGGCCATCGACGACACGCTGCGCGGCCTTGAAGCCTCGGGCGACGCCGAGAAGCTGTACGAAAAGTGGTGGGGCGCCCAGAGCAAGCTCAAGTTCGCCAAGCGCACCTTCCGCTTCGAATCGGACAAGGTGGACGGCTGAGCGCTGCACGCTGGTCCCCTGATCGCTGATCGCTGAGCGCTGAAGGCCCAAAGGACGGCCTGCCTTTTCACACAGAGGCAGGCCGCCGCTTTTTGTTGTATGCCCACTTTCGATTTTTCGCTGCTGCTCGCGGGCCCCTACCACGCCATGCTCTGGGCAGGCCTGCGCCTGTCGCTGACCCTGCTGGCCGTCACGCTGCCGCTGGCCCTGCTGCTGGGCCTGCTGGTGGCCGTGCTGCGCCTGGCGCCGCTGGCGCCTTTGCGCTGGACCGGCTTTCTGTTCGTGGAGTCGCAGCGCAACATCCCGCTGCTCGCGCACATGCTGTTCTGGTACTTCGGTGCGCCCGAACTCCTTCCGGAGTCCGCCAGAGAATGGCTCTACCAGCACAACATCGAGGCCATCGCGGCCGTGGTGTCGCTCAGCCTGTATGCCGGGGCCTTCATGGCCGAGGACATCCGCAGCGGCATCCGGTCCGTGCCCACGGTGCAGCTGGAGGCCGCCCGTGCGCTGGGCCTGGGGTTCGTCGCCGCCATGCGGCTCGTGGTGCTGCCGCAGGCCGTGCGCACCAGCGTGCCGCCGCTGGTGTCGCAAACCCTCAACCTGTGGAAGGACACCAGCATCGCCACCGTGATCGGCACGGCCGAGCTCATGTACCAGGCCGCCAAGGTCGAGAGCGCGACCTTCAAGAGCTTCGAAGCGTTCACCTTCGCCACGGTCAGCTACCTCGGCGTCTCGCTGGCCATCACCTCCTTGGCGGCGTGGTACCAGCACCGGTACCCGCCACGCGCGGCATGACAGGAGGCACGCCACCATGAGTTTTCTCGAGATGCTCGATGCCTACTGGCTCTTCTTCCTCATCGGCCAGTACCCCGACGGGCCGCTGGGCGGCCTGGCGCTGACGCTGCTCCTGGCGTCGTGCGCCCTGCTGCTGGCCATCCCCGCAGGCCTGCTGCTCGGCCTGGCCCGGGTCAGCCCCTGGGCCTGGCTGCGATGGCCCGTGAGCGCGCTGGTGTTCGTGGTGCGCGGCACGCCGCTGTTGATGGTGATCTTCTGGGCCTACTTCTTCCTGCCCAGCATCACCGGGCACAAGACCGGCCAGTTCACCACCATGCTGATCGCGCTGGTGGTGTTCGACGCCGCCTACCTGGCGGAGATCGTGCGCGCCGGCATCCGCGGCCTGCCCCGGGGGCAGATGGAATGCGCGCGCTCCCTGGGCCTGCCGTACCTGGCGTCCATGCGCCTGGTGGTGCTGCCCCAGGCACTGCGCAACATGCTGCCGTCTCTGGTCAACCAGTTCGTCTCCACCATCAAGGCCACGTCGCTGGGCTACATCATCGGCTTGGCCGAGGTGTCGTTCATCGCCTCGCAGATCAACACGCTCGTGTTCACGCTGCCCACGCAGGTCTACCTGGTGCTGGGGTTCACCTATTTCGTGCTGTGTTTCGGCCTGACGCGCTTCGCGGTCTGGCTGGAGCAACGGCTTGCGCTGCGCCCTGCGCGCCCAATGCCTCTCCACGCCCCCGCCGCGGGGGCCGCACCATGATCACCTTCGACAACGTCAACAAGTGGTATGGCGACTACCACGCGCTTGCAGACATCACCGAGACCGTCGCCGCCGGCGAAGTCGTGGTCGTGTGCGGGCCGTCGGGCTCGGGCAAGTCCACGCTGATCCGCACCATCAACCGGCTGGAGCCCATCGACAAAGGCCGCATCACCGTCGACGGGCAGGACATCCACGCCCCCAAGCTGAACCTGAATGTGCTGCGCGCAGGCATCGGCTTCGTCTTCCAGCAGTTCAACCTGTTCCCGCACCTGACCGCGCTGGACAACTGCACGCTGGCACCGCTGCATCTTCGCAAGGGGTCGCCAGACCAGGCCCGCCAGCGCGCGCTGGCCCTGCTGGACCGCGTGGGCCTGGCGCACAAGGCCGACGCCCACGCCGCCGAGCTGTCGGGCGGCCAGCAGCAGCGGGTGGCCATTGCCCGCGCGCTCACCATGGAGCCCCGCATCATGCTGTTCGACGAGCCCACGAGCGCGCTCGACCCCGAGATGGTGGGCGAGGTGCTGTCGGTGATGCGCGACCTGGCGCGCGACGGCATGACCATGGTGTGCGTCACGCACGAAATGGGCTTTGCGCGCGAGGTGGCCGACCGCATCTGGTTCATGGACGCGGGGCGCGTGCTGGAGCGCGCCAGCCCCCAGGCGTTCTTCGACAGCCCGCAGCACCCGCGCGCGCGGCAGTTTCTGTCGGACATCCGGGCGCCGCTGCCTGACTCGGCCACCTTACGCCGCCGCCTGATGCCGCCGCCTGACCCTTGGCCGGACGCAGGCGTTGTGAAAAAATAGACGTCCAGCGTCGCCGACTTTGCATATGCGCAGAACAAGTGCGCCCGGCGGGCAGCGCTTGCGCTATAAATAGCGCACCTCATCCATCTTTGTGTGAAAGCATCCATGAACCGCGCAGAACTCGTTGATATCCTGGCTTCCAAGAATGATCTGTCCAAGGTTGCGGCCAACGCCGTGCTGGAGACGCTGATCGAGACCGTGCAGACGGCCGTCAAGAAGGGCGACACCGTCCAGCTGGTGGGCTTTGGCACCTTCAAGTCCGCCAAGCGGGCCGCCCGCACAGGCAAGAACCCCTCCACGGGCGCCGCCCTGAAGATCCCTGCCACTACCGTGCCCAAGTTCGTCGCTGGTGCCAAGTTCAAGGCCGCCGTCGATCCCAAGGCCGCCAAGCGCAAGGCGGCCAAGTAAGCAGGCCCCGCCGCTTCGGCACAACCGCCTCAGGCTTCGGCCTCGGGCGGTTTTTTCTTTGCGCGGCCAGGGTGGGCGGCGCCGCCCATATGGCGCTTTGCAGCTAAGCATGTGACAAATCGGTCGTTCTCCTGAGAGCAGCAGGGCCAGACAATCGCGCCTCCACCGCTCCTGTCCACGACCGCCATCACCATGCACGCCGCCGCAGCCCCTTTCAAGTCCCTCGTCGTGTTGTGGCTCGCCGCGTGGGCAAGCTGTGCCGCGCTGGCGCAGCCAGCGCCCGCCACGCCCTTCCCCACCAAGACGGTGCGCGTCACCGTGCACAACTCGCCCGGCAGTGCGCCCGACGTGCTGGCGCGCTACCTGTCCCAGCGCCTGTCCGAGCAATGGAAGCACGCGGTGGTGGTGGACAACCGCGGCGCCGCCGGCGGCATCGTGGCGGCCGATGCGCTGGCCAAGGCACCGGCGGACGGCCACACCCTGCTGGTGGGTGGTGACGGCCCCATCACCATCCTGCTCAACCTGCAGAGCAACCTGCCCTACAACGCGCAGCGCGACCTGGTGCCGGTGGTCTCGCTCGGCCATGTGGACTTCGTGCTGGTGGCCCACCCCAAGACGGGGTTTCGCAGCCTGGGCGACTTCGTGCGCGCCGCCAAAGCCCAGCCGGGCCGCTACAGCTACGCCTCGGCCGGCAACGGCAGCGCCCTGCAGTTCAGCATGGAGATGCTCAAGCAGCAGGCCGGCTTCTTCGCCACGCACATCCCCTACCGCGGCGGCCCCATGGGCCTGCAGGACGTGATTGCCGGCCAGGTCGAAGTGATGTTCATCGCCCTGGGCCCCGCACTGCCGCACATCCGCAGCGGCAGGCTGACGCCACTGGGCACCACCGGCGACAAGCGCAACGCCCTGCTGCCGGACGTGCCCGCCATTGCGGAGACCTATGCGGGCTACGGCTCAGGCACTTGGTTTGGCCTTTTTGCGCCTGCCAACACACCGCAGCCGGTGCTGGACACCATTGCCGCGGACGTGGGGCGCATCGTGCAGACCCCCGCGGCGCGCGCTGAATTGGCCGCCCAGGGTATCGACGCCACGGGCTACCCGCAGCAGCAGTTCCAGCGCCAGGTGACCGCAGAGTACGTGCGGTACGGCCAGATCGTGAAGACCGCCGGCATCAAGATCGAATGAGTCGGGCCGCGGCGGTGGAGCCACCGCCCAAGCACCGGCACTTCATCGCCAACACCAGCCCGCCGCGCCTGCGCAGCGCGCGCAGGTGCATCCTGCGGGAGTGCGTGCCCTTCAGATGGCAAACCCGTGCCGCTGCTGAAGGCGAGACCCGATCACGCACAATGACGGCTCACCAGCCGCCGGCCCGCCCTGCACATTCCGGGGTCCGCCGAGCACGCCATCAAGGAGCATTCCACATGAAGCAGCAGAGAGTCGCCGTCGTCACGGGCGCAGGTTCCGGAGTCGGCAAGGCCGTGGCGCTCGCCCTGGCGAGCGATGGGTACAGCGTGGTCCTTGCCGGGCGGCGCAGCGCGTTGCTCGATGAGGTGGCGGCACAGGCCCAGGCTCTGTCCGGCGCGGACGAGCGGATGCTGTGCGTGCCCACCGATGTGGCCGACCCTGCGGCCGTGGAGCAGCTCTTCGCGCAAACGGTGGCCCGATTCGGCCGCGTGGATCTGCTGTTCAACAACGCCGGACGCGGCAACCCGCCGGGGTCGTTTCTCGACTGGACGCCACAGCAGTGGCGCGATGTGGTGGACGTGAACCTGAACGGCATGTTCTATTGCCTGCAGCAGGCCTTTCGCGTCATGCGCGACCAGGCCCCGCAGGGGGGCAGGGTCATCAACAACGGATCGATCTCTGCCCACACGCCCCGGCCCAACTCGGCCGCCTACACCTCCACCAAGCACGCCGTCATGGGCCTGACCAAGACAGCGTCGCTCGACGGTCGCCAGTACAACATCGCGGTGGGCCAGATCGATATCGGCAACGCCATGACGGACCTGGCGTCGCGCATGGCCAAGGGCGTTCCGCAGGCCAACGGCGACATCGCGGTGGAGCCACTGATGGATGTGGACATCGTCGCCCAGTCCGTGCTGTACATGGCCAACCTGCCGCTCGAAGCGAACGTGCTGTTCCACACGGTGATGGCCACCAAGATGCCTTTCGTCGGCCGCGGCTGACCTGACGCGCTGCAGTGCCGCTCGCCTGGGCGCGTCAGGCGCCGGAGACCTGCAGCACCAGGGTGTGCAAGGCGTCGAGCGTGTCCTGCCGATCGCGTTCGGACGCTTCCTGGTCGCGCTGCTGGCGCTTCAGCTCCTTGATCAGGGGCAGCAGGTCCTTGTAGCTCGACTGCTGGCCTGGCGTGGTCTGGCTGCCCACCACCTGGTTGTTTTCGACCTTGAGGCTGTGCAGCGATTGCGATGCCTGGTGGGTCAGCGTGGCTCGCGTGGGCTCGTCATCGTCATAGGCCAGCCGCATCTCGGTGGTGCTGCTGTCCTCCACCGTGTTGTAGTAGTAGTTCTGCGACGCGGCGGTGGAGTTGAACTTGGGCGCGGCCGAGCTCAACAGCGACTGGTGGTATGCGGCCGAGAGCTTGGACGTTTGCGTCTGTGTGACGGCGCGGGTGCCGCGCGAGGTTCCGGCAATGTCGGTGGACTGGTTCAGCGTGTACTGAAATTGATCCCGCTCCTGGGTGCGCCGCGGGTTGGTGGCGCGCGTGGTGGCCGCGATGCTGGCATGAAAGTCTGCCAACCCCGTCATGAGGCTCTGGTCCTCGGCACTGAACGCTTGCGCATCGCTGCGCAGCGGCAGCGCGCCCGGACTGATGCCCAGGCGGCTGCTGTCACGGCCCTCGCTGGGGTAGCTCGCGTGCATGGCAGAGAAGGTGGACTTGAACAGCTCCACCAGGCCAGGGTTGGCCCGGCCACGCTCTGCGGCCTGATCGATGCGGCCCAGGTACTGCGCCACCGCCCTGTCCTTCTGGGCAGCACTGCCCCACTGCGCAGGCTGCCGGAGGTCGGTGTTCATCGCCACCACGCCTTCGCGCGTCTTGACCTCGACCTCGCGGCGGCTGGCATCGAGCCGCAGGTCGGCGCCCAGTTCCAGCACCCGCTTGCCTTCGTTGTCGAAGCCGTAGCGCTCGAACTTGAGCTCCACGCGCCCGAGCGCCTTGCTGTCGAACTGGAGCAGTTTTTCCAGGTCGAGCCGCGGCTCGTCGCCTGCCAGGCCCTGCACGGCTGCGTCGAACCCTGCCGCCAGGGCCTTGAGCGCATCGCGCTCCTGCGCGGTGAGTTCACCGTCCACTTCGATGGAGACCGACATCCCGGACCCGGTGGGGCTGTATTCCTTCTGGTCCGTGATGGACAAACGCACTTTCGCGCCCGAGGCGGTCTCGATGGACAGCTCCGCACTGGCGCTGGGCCTGCTTTGGAAGGCCCACAGCGCATCGGCGGCCTTGCGCTGGATCTGGCCGGGCGAGTAGGCCGCACCGATGTTCATGATGGTCTGGCGGTACCCTGCCCCCGTGCTGGCCACCTGTTCCAGCAATGCGCTCCCCACACCCGCCAGCCGCCTTTGCTGCGTCGTTCCACTGGCGTTGCGGCCCATGATCTCGGCCAGCGCATCATCGGGCGCCTGTTCCCAGACCTGCATCTGACCGCCGCGGGTCTGTACGTTCAGGAGTGCTTCATAGGTGGCTTGCGCCGTCTCCAGGCTGCCCGGCATCTGCGTGACATGCAGGAAGCGCTGATCGCCCCCCGCCGTGCTGGCGGTGTAGGCAGCCGTTGCGCTGCCCGGCGTGTACGACGTGACGGGCACGGACCGGGCGGAGGCATCGGGCCCGCCGGCGGCAGGCGACGGGGACGCCACCGACACCGACGGCGCGGCCATGGAGCTGCGCACAGGCACGGGCACGGCCGCAGAGGGAGTGGCAAGGCCTACAGTGCTCATCTTCGATGCTTCTCCTCCGCTGTTATCTGAGGGTTATCGGCAGATGGCGCGACAACTGAAGCGTAGATCGCAAGGTGGCGACTGGCATCGCCTGCCATGCAGGCGCGCCTGCAGCGGTGCGCATCCGGGGTGATGACGGAAAGCAAGGGTGTGCGCCTACAAAAGCGCCTGCGCCGCATCCTGAACATGGGTGTTGCATATCCATATCAACCCCACAGGAGTTTTCCCCATGCCTACCAGCCAACGCCAGAAAGACGTGTGCGATCTGCTTGATGCCGACCACAAGGCCGTCAAGAAGATGTTCAAGGATTTCGATGCACTGACCGAATCCAAGGCGCGCAGCGCCGCCCAGTCGCGCCTGGACCTCGCGCGCCAGATTTGCATGGAGCTGACGGTACATGCCCAGGTGGAAGAAGAAATCTTCTACCCCGCAGTGCGCAATGCCATCAAGGAAACCGACCTGATCGCCGAAGCGGAAGTGGAGCACCAGACCGCCAAGGACTTGATTGCCCAGATCGAAGCGGCCGAGACGGCGGACGAAGAGTTCAACGCCAAGGTGAAGGTGCTGGGTGAATACATCGACCACCATGTGAAGGAAGAGCGCAACGAGATGTTCCCGAAAGCCCGCGCGGCCAAGAAGCTGGACCTGGTGGCGATGCGCGACGAGGTCGAGGCCCGCAAGCAGGAGCTGATGGACGAACACCTCGCCGCGGCTTGAAGATGAGCCTCAAGAAGAGCAGCTGCGCAGCTGCACGGCACTGAGGACCACAGCCCAGAAGCCCAACACTCCGCATATGCGGGCTGTTGGGCTTTTTGTTTTCTTCTGCGGTGAAGATGGGCCATTGCAGCCAGGCGGTACTGGCCGATGCCTGCGCCAGACCGGAACTCACCGCGCCCGCTTTCACGCCCTTTGCGCCATCACTTGCGGGGTATGCAGATGGAACGCCTCTGAAAACTCGTAGGCAGACACCGGTCGGCTGAAAAGGTAGCCCTGCCCCTCCTCACAGCCGATGCGTTGCAGATAGTCGCGCTGCGCGGCGGTCTCGATGCCTTCTGCCACCGTCTCCAGGTTGAAGCTGCGGGCCATGTCCTGGACGGCGCGCACCACTGCAGTGTCACGCGCAGACTCCGGCGTGTTCTGCACGAATGACCGGTCGATCTTCAGGCGGCTCAGCGGGTACTTCTTGAGCAGGCTCAGCGATGCGTACCCGGTGCCGAAGTCGTCGAACGCAATGCCCACCCCCATATCGCGAAGCTGGTGCAGCACCCCCAGCACCAAGTCGTCATCGTCCAGCACGATGTTCTCGGTGATCTCGAGCTCCAGGGCCTGCGGCGGCACACCATGTCTTTGCAGCGCAGCGGCCACCTCCGCCACCATGTCGTTCACCCTGAACTGGGCGCTGAACAGATTCACCCCCATGCGAAAGTCGCTGGCACCGCTGCGGCGCCAGCGTGCCGCTTGCGCGCACGCCTCGTCCAGCACCCAGAAGCCCACCACCGCGGCCAGCGGGCCGCTCTCGAGCGCGGGCAGAAAGGCCGCTGGCGACAACAGGCCCCGCTGCGGATGTTGCCAACGGATCAGCGCCTCCGCGCCGCGCAGCGCACCGTCGCTCAGCCTGATCTGCGGCTGGTAGAACAACACGAACTCGCCCTCGCTGACGGCGCGGTGCAGCTCGATGCTGTAGAGCCTGCGGGCCGCGGCCTCCATGCGCAGGTCCGCCACGTACGCGAACACCTGTCCGCGCCCGTGGCTCTTGGCTTTGAACAGCGCGAGGTCCGCATTGCTGAACAGCTCCAGCGCCTCGTGCGCGTCGTGGGGCGACGTGGCCAGGCCGCAGCCCGCCGTGATGAGAATCTCCTGCCCGTTCACACTGACCGGGTCGGCCAGGCTCTCGACCATGTTTCGGGCGACCGCGGTCGACTCCGCGCGGCTGGTGCACCCGGGAATGAGCACCGCAAATTCATCCCCACCGGTGCGCGCCACCGTGGCCAGGGAAGGGGCGCACTCGACCAGCCGGCGGGCGGCCTCGCGCAGGACGGCATCGCCCACCGCAGGCCCCAGCGCGTCGTTCACCTCCTTGAAGCCATCGATATCGATGATCAGCAGGCAGGCCCCCGCAGGCCCGGCCATCGCTTCTTCCATGCGCCGATACAGGCTCGCGCGGTTGGCCAGTGCTGTGAGCAGGTCGGTGGTGGCCAGCCTGCGAAGCTCGGCAGAATGCGCGTGGCTGTCCGACAGGTCGTGCAGATGCGCATGGAAGGTGAGCTTGCCCTGGTCGGTCCAACAAAAAAGCGCCAGCCCCAGAGGAAACTCCGAGCCGTCCTGGCGCACGCCGCGCAAGCCGTCGGGCACCACCAAGCCATCGGCCGTCCCGGCGGCGGCAGCCTGGGCGACGAGCTGCGCCACGGCGTCGCGGTGGCGCTCCGCCATGAAGCTTGGCACCATCCGGCCCGGGCCGTCTGCCGCCGTGTACCCGAAGATGGCCGCGGCGGCCCTGTTCCAGGCCATGATCCGCAGGCCCTCGTCAAACCACACCACCGCCGTGGGCGAGGTGCGGGCATCTGCGCCGAAGGGCTGGCGCGCCCGCTCCGTGGAGTGCTCCAGCCTGCGCAGTTCGAGACGGTCGCAGGCCATCTGGGCCAGGTCCGACAGACGCGCGCGGTCATCGTCCGAGAAATCGAAATGCGGCACGCTGTCGAGCACACACAGCGCACCGAGCGGCAAACCAGCCGGCGAGTACAGCGGCACGCCGGCGTAAAACCGGACGCCCGAAAAGCCGGTGACCAGCGGGTTGTCGTAGAAGCGCGCATCGCGGGTCGCGTCCGGCACGACCAGCACCTCGTTCTTGGCGATGGCATGCGCGCAAAACGACACGTCTCGCCGCATGTCCACCCGCTGCCCCTCGAAACCCGTGCTGGCGGCAAAGAACACATGGTCGTCGCCCACGAGGTTCACGGCGGCCACCGGCATGCCGAACACCCTGGCGGCGATCTGCACCACGGAATCGAGGCTCGGCAAGGGGCGGTCGCTGTGAAGCCCGTAATCGGAAAGCGCCTGAAGACGTGCGGCTTCTGACTCCAGAACAGGGGGGCACTTCACTACGCTTCCTCCAAGTGGGGTGTTGCCATGGTCGCGCGGGTCCCCACGCGGGCATGCGACGAAGGTGGATGGCGAAATGGTGCCAAAACCTGGCGGACTTGCAAGTTTTAAAGCGCACCAAGAACACGCAAAGGATCCCTATCGGTCGCCAACCACCGCAAGTGCGGCCGGATTGCGTTACATCTTGCAGTCTTTGTGCAGCGACATTGCCGCGTGAATACCCGAAAGCGGCGGCAGGAGCGTTCAGCCTCCAGCCGTGCCTGCGGCCTGTCGCAGGGCCAGCGTCCTGGACGGCAGCTCTCCAAACTGGCGACGGTAGTCCGCGGCGAACAGCCCCAGGTGCCAAAACCCCCAGCGCGCCGCAGCATCGTGAACGCCGCCGCACTGGCGGTGGCCCGCCCGCAGCTGGCTGCGCACGGCATTGAGCCGCAGCACGCGCAGATAGCGCGCAGGGCTCATGCCCACGATGTCCTGAAAGCAATAGTTGAGCTTGCGCAGGCTCGCGCCCACGTGGCGGCAGATGTCGGGAAGCGAAGGCGGGTCGTCCGGGCGCTGCATGATCATCTCCCGCGCCCGGTGCACGATGCGCCGGCGCAAGGCGATGGATTTCAGGTGCGAGGTATCTGCCCGCAGCGGCAGCGAGTCCAGAAACGCCAGCAGCGTCTCGTCGCGCATCCGCGCCATCCCCTGGGGCGCTCCCGCGGCGGGCTGATCTTCAGCACGCGCCACGGCAAAGGCCTGGTGGAGTTGCGCACGCAGTGCCTGCGCGACGGCCGGGTCCACGGCGACCGCCAGTTGTTGATCGAGCCACGGGGCCACGGGGCGGTCAAAGATCCGCTGCGAGAGTTCCTCGACCACATCGCAGTCCACCGAGAAGGCGCCGATCTGCGACGCGCCGCTGTTGCACAGATCCAGGTCATCGCCCCTGCCCACCAGCAGCGCGCCCGCGCCAAAGCGCTGGCCGTTGCAGATGGCCTGGCCATCGGGCTCCAGCACCATCGCGAATCCATACATGTGCCGCCCGATCTCGCCCCGCTGGCGCACGGACCGGTTCATGGTCTCGCGGACCATGTACGCGCCGGGCAGCGCGATGTGCTCCACCCGTCCCTGGAAAACGCCTTGCGAGAGCTGCTCGTACTGCAGCGCCCACTGCGGCAACGAGCTCGCGTGCTCCTGCACATCCGCGGTATCGGCGCGGTGCTGCCCCAGGCGCATGCCGGCTTCGCCTGGCGGCACGGGGCCGTTTTCGTCCTGCGTGTTTCTCACCAACGATCCTCCTTGCATGCCCCGCGGGGCCACCACGGTGCGGGCCTGAAATATCGGCGAGCGCCCGGCATGCAGGTCCCCGAAGAAACCCCTACCGCGGCATATCCCGTTTGGTAGGTGCCGCCGCCCTGCCCCCTGCCTAACCTTCTGGCACAGACAGACGCTTTCTTCCACCCACCCTCCCTCCACGAGACGCATTCCATGCAAATTTCATCCATCCGCCCGCGCAATTACCTGGTGACGGCCGGCATCCTGGGCCTGGCCTGCGCAGCGCAAGCCGTCGAGAACGGCGCCCCGATCACCCCCATCGGGGTGTTCGATTTCGGCGCCGGCATGCTGCCCCCACCATCGGACGTGGCGACCGTGGGGGTGCGCGCCGCGCAGTACAGCGCGACGCGCCTGAAGGACACGAACGGCAATGCTTCGCCCGTGGGCATCAAGATCCGGGCGACCAGCGTCGGTGTAGCCGTGGTGAAGATGACGGACACGCCCTTGCTCGGCGGCACCTACGGCTTCTCGGCCGTCGTCCCGTACCTGGACATGCAAAACCGCCTGAATGTGCCCACGCCAGTGGGCCCGCTGGCGCTCAGCGGCGAGAACCGGGCCATTGGCGACGTGCAGGTGGCACCGGTGATCGTGAAGTGGACGCCCTCGCCCGGCGTGTTCATGAACGCCCGCGTGGAGCTGCAGCTGCCCACCGGCTCGTACGACCGCACCCGCATCATCAACGCAGGCACCAACCACTGGACGGCGTCGCCCACGTTCGCGTTCACCTACATCACGCCCGGCGGGTTCGAGGTGTCGTCCAACATCCAGGTCAATGTGCACGGCAAGAACAAGGACACGCAGTACCGCTCGGGCAAGGAGTACCAGCATGACTTCGCCGTGGGCCAGCACGTGGGCCCGTGGACGTTCGGTATGGGCGGCTACCTGTACAGGCAGCTCACCGACGACAAGGTCAATGGCGTGCGCTTCCAGGACGGGAACCGCTCACGCGTGGTGGCGCTCGGCCCCAGCATCAGCTTCTTCGAGCTGGGCTCCGACTGGCCCCTGGTCTGGGCGCATGTCTACAAGGAGTTCGGCGCCCGCAACCGCTCGCAGGGCACCCAGTTCGCCGTGCGTGCGGCCTGGACGTTCTGAGCTCAGCGAACCCTCCACCTGTCCGGCCCCGACAGATGCGCAGCCGCAGACGACAGCACCAGGCGCACCAGGTCGGACTGGCGATGCTGGCCGGTCTTGGCCTGTATCTGCTTGAGCTGCACGCGTGCAGTGCCCACCGACACGCCGCGCTGCACGGCGTAGTCCTCCACGGAGCTGCCGGTCGCCAGGGCCGCGAGCAGGCGGGCCTCGGTCGGCGTCAGGCCGAAGAGGTTTTCCAGCGCGCCGGGCGGCAGGTCCAGCGTCTGGTCGGCCGCCGAGATGACCAGCATCAGCGCCCCGGGTTCGCCCGCGGCCTGCACGGCCACGTGCAGCGACTGCGCGCCCTGCCCCATTCGGATGTAGCCGACTTCCTGCCCGGGTGCGCTCTGCACCTTGGCAAGCTGGTCCAGCAGCCGGCGCGTCTCCACCGTGCTGCGGCCCTGCAGGGATTCGCCGCGCAGCGTGAGGGCCGCCTCGGGCCCAAGCAAGGCCAGGGCCTGGCGGTTGGCCCACTGCACACGGCCCTCGTCGTCGCTCAGCACGATGCCAAAGCGCAGCGCATCCATCAACTCGCGCAGGCGGTCATCACGCTGCACCGACGCGTTGAGCTGCTCGGTGAGCAGGAACGCCTGGCCGAAATGCGGCGCCAGATCGGCCAGCCGGTGGGCGTGCTGCTCGCTGAAATCTCCCGAGTCCTGCACCGACCGGTGCAGCGCCAGGCCCAGGTACACACCACGGCCGACATCCTGCAACGTGCCGATGAAACGGCCCAGGCCCAGCATGGCCAGGCGCTGCTCGAGCTGGGGCCGCGCTTCGTCCCCGGGGTCGAACAGCACTTCATCGCCGGCCACGCGGTCCAGCCCGCGCAGCGCCCGGTGCAGATTCAGCCGCGGGTTGTCGCCATCGGCCAGCCCGTGGGGCTCCCTGGCCAGCCCGGCCAGGGTCCGCGAATCGCGGGCCGACCACAGGATGCACGCGCGCCCCTGCTCGAAGCGGAATGCCTGCACCACCGCCGAGCACGCGCCAGTGGACAGGCAAAGCCTGTCCAGCGACTGGGTCCAGCGCGCCGGTTGCGCGGCACTGGCGTACAGGTCCAGCAACAGTTCGTCGGGCTTGCTCAGGTATGCAGAGGCACTGTGGCTCATAAAAAAGAAATGAATTCGATGGCCGGCGTCGCAGGTCCGCACCCAACGCAGTGCGCCAACGCCAGCCTGCACCCACCACAGGCCCTGAGCGTACCGATTGCCGCCAGACGCGCCACGGTGGATTCCCTCGTTGTTCACCCCATCGACCTACAGACACCTGCCCATGACCACTGACACGCCCATGCTGCCGAGCCTGATTCTTTGCCACCCGCGCATTTGCACGATGGCGGCCGATCGCCCCTGGGCCGAAGCAATTTCCGTGCAGGAAGGCCGCATCGTGGCCGTCGGCACCCTGCAGGAAGCCCAGGCGGCACTGCCCGGCGCACGGGTCGTGAACCTGCCGGGCGCCATGGTCGTGCCCGGCCTGGTGGATGTGCACAACCACTTCGTCTGGGCCGGCCGGGCCGAGCTGTATGAAATGTTCGTGCCGCCGGTGTTCAGCCTCGACCAGGTGCTGGCGGCGGTGCGGGAGGCCGCGTCCCGCAAGGCCCCTGGCGAATGGATCGTGGGCGGCATCTGGGGGTCGTCGCTGATGGACCAGCTCGACCACGCTGCCCGCGAGCGGCTGGACGCAGCGGCGGGCGGCCGCCCCGTGATGCTGCGCGACGACTCCCACCACAACCGCTTCGTCAGCTCCGCCGCACTGGCCGCAGCGGGCATCGCGCGCGATACCGCAGACCCGGCCAATGGCCGCATCGTGCGCGATCCGGCCACGGGCGAAGCCACCGGCCTGCTGCTGGAGGCCGCCTGCAGCCTGGTGGAGATTGCGCTGGCCAAGGCCATGGATGCCACGCCAGAGCTGGACATCGAAGCTGCCGCCCATGCGGTGCGGCGCCTCAATGCCTGCGGCGTCACCGGCATGCAGGAGGCACTGACCACCCGCGCCGTGCTGCGTGCCGTCAAGGGCCTGGAAGACCAGGGCCGGCTGAGCGCCTGGGTGGTGGGATCGGTGCCGGTGACCGACGCGCCGCTCGCCCCCGGCGAGGCGGGTGAGGAGTTGCTGGCGCTGCGCGATCAGTTTCGCACCCGGCATTTCATGCCCGACGCGGGCAAGATCTTCCTGGACGGCGTACCCACCTCGCGCACCGCCGCCATGCTGGAGCCGTATCTGCCCGACGCGGTGCACGGCTGCTGCTTTCGCGGCGGCACCACCCTCACCGTGCCGCAGCTGGCCAAGGTGCTGGCCGACAGCGAACGGCGCGGCATCCGCGTGAAGATCCACTGCACGGGCGACGCGTCCACGCGCGCGGCGCTCGATGCGATCGATGTGCTGCGCAGCTTCAACGGCCCGGGCCTGCGCCACCAGATCGCCCACGCCAGCTTCATCGACCCGGCCGAGATTCCGCGCTTTGCCGAGCTGGACGTGGTGGCCGACCTGTCGCCGCCGCTGTGGTTTCCGAGCGTGATCATCGACGCCATCCGCACCACGGTGCCCCAACCCCGCGTGGACCGGGTCGCGCCCATCCGCTCGCTGATCGATGCCGGCGCGCTGGTGGCTGGTGGGTCGGACTGGCCCGTGGTCCCCGACCCCAGCCCCTGGCCCGCCATCCAGGGCATGGTGACGCGCAGCGACCCCACCGGGCGCCTGCCGGGCACCTTGTGCCCCGAAGAAGCGATCACCGTGGATGAGGCCCTCAGCGCCTACACCCTGCAGGCGGCGCAGGCCATCGGGCTGGGCCACCTCACGGGTTCGCTCGAAGTGGGCAAGTCCGCCGACCTGGTGGTGCTGGACACGCACCTGTTCGAGGCGCCGCCGCACCAGCTGGGGGCGACCCGCGCCCTGCAGACCTGGTTCGAGGGCCGCTGCGTGCACGGGGCGGCCGCATGACAGACGACCCGCGCCTGTGCGTCCTGGTGCTGACCGGCTTTCTCGGCAGCGGCAAGACCACGCTGCTGCAGCAACTCATGCAGCGCCCGGAATGGAGCGACACCGCCGTCATCGTCAACGAACTGGGCGAGATGGGCCTGGACCACCTCCTGGTGCAGCACGTCGCCCCCGACGTTCAGGTGCTGCCCAACGGCTGCGTGTGCTGCACGGTGAGCGAAGACCTCATCGACACCCTGACCGACCTGCACGCCCGCCGGCAGCGCGGCGAGCTGGCATTCGCCCGCGTGGTGGTAGAGACCACCGGGCTGGCGGACCCCCTGCCGCTGCTGCACACGCTGGCCACGCACGACGCGCTGGCGCGCCGGTTTCGGGTGTCCGGGGTGGCTGTGACGGTGGACGCCTGCAACGGTGCCGCCACGCTGCAGCGCCATGAAGAGGCGCGCCGGCAGGTCGCCATGGCAGACACCCTGCTGCTGACCAAGACCGACCTGGCCGGTGCGCCAGCGCTGCAGGCACTGCAGCAATGCCTGGCCCGTACCAACGGCAGCGCACCGCAGCACCTGGTGGTGCAGGGCCAGCTGGATTCGGCGCATCTGCAGGACCTGGAACACCAGTTCCTGGCACGCCCGCGCAGCAGCCCCGGGCTGCCCGGCATCGGCCGCGGATGGCTGCTGCGCGGAGCGCCAGGCCAGGAGCCCCCGCTCTCGTCCGTTCTGCACCGATTTGCGCCGCCCCATGCCACGGACATCGTCACCGAGTGCTTTGCCCTCGACGAGCCGCTGCAGGCCGATGTGTTCCAGCACTGGCTGGAACTGATGGCTGCCATGCGGGGAGACCACATGCTGCGCTTCAAAGGCCTGATCCAGGTCGCCGATGACCCGGACCGGCCGCTGGTGGTGCATGCCGCGCAGCACCTGGTGCACCCGCCCCGGCGGCTGCCTGCCTGGCCGGGCGCGGACCGACGCTCGCTCCTGGTGTTCATCACCCAGGGGATGGAGCCCGGGCTCATCGCCCGAACGCTGCAGAAATTCACCGGCGCCCTTGCCTTCGCTTCCCACGCCTGACCTCGTCATCCTCACTTCTGGAGTATCCCCATGACCAAGCCACTACCTCCCGCAGCAGCCGCGCTGCCCCAGGCACCACGCCGCCGGTTCCTGCGGAACTCTCTGGCGCTGACGGCTGCCAGCAGCGTGGCGGGTTTTGCCTTTGCGCAGCCCAAGACCCTGCGCATCGGCTACATCACTGCCCTGTCCGGCCCGCGTGCGCCGTTCGGCGTGGCCGACCAGTGGCACCTGGCCAAGCTGCGCGAGCGCCTCAAGAACGGCATCGACATCGGTGGCCAGCAGGTGCCGGTGGAGATCCTGCTGCGCGACAACCAGTCCGATGCCAACCGGTCGGTGCAGGTGGCCAGCGAGCTCGTGCTGCGCGAAAAGGTCGACCTGATGCTGGTGCAGGACGGCGATGCGTCCACCCCTGCCGGGCAACTGTGCGACGTGCACGGCATCCCCATGGTCAGCACCATGTCGCCCTGGCAGGCCTTCCTGTTTGCCCGCAACGGCAAGGTCAGCAAGGGGTTTCCGTTCTCGTTCCACTTCTTCTGGGGCGCCGACGACGTGGTCAAGACCTTCGTGTCGCTGTGGGACAGCGCCAAGACCAACCGCACCGTGGGCACGCTGTACATCGACAACCCGCCGGGCGCGGCCTTCGCCGACCCGCTGATGGGCATGCCGCCGGTGCTGAGCAAGGCCGGGTACCGCGAGTCGAACGGGGGCTTCTTCAAGGTCGCGACGGACGACTTCAGCAACCAGATCGCGGGCTTCAAGAAAGCCGATGCGAACATCGTCTCGGGCTTCATGTACGAGAGCCACTTCGCCACGTTCTGGAAGCAGGCGCAGCAGCAGGGCTTCAAGCCGCAGGCCTGCACCGTGGCCGGCGCCTTCCTGTTCCCCAGCGCGCTCAAGGCCCTGGGTGCGGCGGGCAACGGCATGTCCACCGAGGTCTGGTGGTCGCCGAGCTTTCCGTACAAGTCCTCGCTCACCGGCCAGAGCGCCGCGGACTTCGCCGCCGAGTGGGAGAAGGACACCGGCAACCAGTGGACGCAGCCGCTGGGCTACGCCCACGCCCTGTGGGAGGTGGGCCTGCATGCCCTCAAGACGGCGGGCAACCCGTTCGACCGCAAGGCCGTGCGCGACGCCATCCAGAACACCACGCTGGACACGCTGGTGGGCATGGTGGACTTCAAGGGCAGCCCCATCAAGAGCGTGGCCAGGACCGCGCTCGCCGGCGGCCAGTGGCGCCGCACGGCGGCAGGCGCCAAGCACCCGTACGAGCTGGTGGTGGTGAACAACGCGCTCGCCCCTGCCGTGCCCCTGGGCGGGCGGCTGGAACTGCTCTCGCAAATCTCCTGAAGGGACATCTCCGTGACACTGCAAGTCAGAGGCCTGTGCAAGGCCTACGGCCGGGTCGTGGTGGCCGATGCGATCGATATCGATCTCTCGGTCGGCCAATGCCTGGGGGTGATCGGCCCGAACGGCGCCGGCAAGAGCTCCCTGTTCCATCTGCTCACCGGCACCGTGGGGGCGGACGCCGGCCGCATCGTGCTTGACGGCCACGCGCTGTCCGGCCTGCCTGCGCACCGGCGCGCGCGCCTGGGCGTGGCGCGGGCCTTTCAGGTGCCGCAGCCGTTCGGCAACCTCACCGTGTTCCAGAACGTGCTGGCCGCCGCCACGTTCGCGGCGGGGCTGCGCGGCGATGCGGCGGCGCACGCCGCCCATGCGGCCCTGCAGCGCTGCGGCCTGGCGTCTGCAGCGGCCAAAACCGCAGGGGCCCTGCCGCTGCTGGACCGCAAGCGGCTGGAGATGGCCAAGGCCGTGGCGGCACAGCCCAGGCTGCTGCTGCTGGACGAGGTGGCCGGCGGCCTGACCGAGCGCGAGGTGCTCCAGATGGTGGACCTGGTCAACCAGCTCAAGGAAAGCTATGCCGTGATCTGGATCGAGCACATCGCCCAGGCCCTGCGGGCCGTGGCAGACCGCATCATGGTGCTGCACTTCGGCCGCAAGCTGCTGGAGGACCGCCCCGGCGCGGTCATGGACAGCGCCATCGTGCGCGAGATCTACATGGGAGTGCCCGCCAATGCCGCTGCTTGAGATCGACGCGGCCGACGTGTTCTACGGCGACTTCCAGGCGCTGTCGGGCATCACCCTGTCGCTGGAGGAAGGCCAGGTGCTGGCGCTCATCGGCGCCAACGGCGCAGGCAAGACCACCTTGCTGCGCGCCATCACGGGCCTGCATGCCGCCCGCGGGGGCAGCATCCGCTTCGACAACGCCGACGTGACGCACCACAGCGCCGAAGCGCTGGCGCGCATCGGCATCGCCATGGTGCCGGAAGGCCGGATGCTGTTCCCGTCGCTGTCGGTGCACGAGAACCTGCAGATGGGCACCCTCACCCGCCGCCCGGGGCGATGGACCCTGGATGCTGTGTACGACACCTTTCCGGTGCTCAAGGACCTGCGGCAGCGCAACGCCACCCAGCTGTCGGGCGGCCAGCAGCAGATGGTGGCCATCGGCCGGGCGCTGCTGTGCAATCCGCGCCTGCTGCTGTGCGACGAGCTCTCGCTCGGGCTCGCGCCGCTGGTCGTCGAGGACATCTACCGCACCTTTGCCCGCATCCGCGGCGAGGGGCTGTCCATTGTGCTGGTCGAGCAGGACGTGGCACGCGCGTGCGCCGTGTCCGACCAGATGGCGTGCCTTCTCAAGGGCCAGGTCACGCTGCAGGGCGCAAGCGCTGCCGTCAGCAATGCACAGGTCACAGCGGCCTATTTCGGGGAATGAACAGACATGGAATGGATATCGACATTGATCAACGGCCTGCTGCTGGGCGGGCTGTATGCGCTGTTCGGGCTGGGGCTGGCACTGGTGTTCGGCGTGATGCGGGTGGTGAACCTGGCGCACGGAGAGTTCATCGTGCTCGGCGCCTACGCGGGCTTCTTTCTGGTGGGCTGGTTCAGCCAGGTGCCGGTGTGGGCGATGCTGCTGCCCGTGGTGGTGCTGGGCTATGTGTTCGGCTGGCTGCTGCAGGCGTGCGTGCTCAACCGGGCCGTACGCACGGGCAACGTGCTCACGCCCATGGTGCTCACCTTCGGCCTGTCGGTGCTGCTGCGCAACGGCATGGTCGAGCTGTTCGGCGCGGACTCCCGCGCCGTGGATGCGGGGGGACTGGGCAGCGCCAGCCTGGACCTCTTCGGCATTTCCGTGGGCGTGTACCCGGTGCTGATGCTGGGGCTGGCGCTGGCCCTGTTCGCCACGCTGCAGTGGGTGCTGCGGCGCACCGAGTTCGGCCGCATCGTGCGCGCCACGGCGGACTTTCCTGACATGGTGCGCCTGATGGGCGTCAAGCCCGAGCAGGTGTTCTGCCAGGTGATGGGGCTGGCTGCGGCCTTTGCCATGGGCGCAGGCTACCTGCTCGCGCAGCGCACGCTGTTCACGCCGTTCTCGGGCGTGGAACGCATGCTCATCGCGTTCGAGGTCGTGATCATCGGCGGCATGGGCTCTTTCTGGGGCGCCATGGCCGGCGGCCTGGTGCTGGGCGTGGCCCAGCTGGTGGGCCAGCGCATCGACTCCAATGCCGGCTCGCTGTACGCGCACCTGCTGTTCCTGTGCACCCTCATCCTCAAGCCCACCGGCCTGGCAGGGGGTCGACCATGAAGCGGCCCGCCCTCACCGTGCTGGCCTGGCTGCTGCCCACCGCCGCGCTGGCGACCCTCGCGCCCCGCTGGCTGGATGCCGGCATGATGCGGCTGGCGAGCGAGGTGCTCCTGGCCCTGTGCATGGCGCAGATGTGGAACCTGCTGGCCGGCTACGGCGGCCTGCTGTCGCTGGGGCACCAGCTGTTCATCGGCATCGGCGCGTATGCGCTGTTCGATGTCACGCAACGCACGGGCCTGTCGCCCTACCTGCTGCTGCCAGCGACGGGTGTGCTGGGCGCGCTGGCGGCGATGGTGGTCGCTCCCGCGCTGTTTCGCCTGCGCGATGCGTACTTTTCCATCGGCATCTGGGTGGTGGCGGAGATCGTCACGCTGGTGGTCTCCAAGACGGCGTGGCTGGGCGGCAATGCGGGCCTGACGCTGGACATGTCCACGCTGGACGACGTGGAGCTGTTCGCCCGGGTGAGCTTCTGGCTGGCCTGCACGCTCGGCGCCGGCTCCATCGCCGGCCTGTACCTGCTGATGCAGTCCCGGCTGGGCCTGGCCGTGACGGCGGTGCGGGACAACGAGGTGGCAGCGCGCAGCGTGGGCATCGACGTGCAGCGCGTGCGGCTGGTCACCTTCGTGATCTCCGGCGCGGTCTGCGCGCTGGCGGGCGCGGTGTATTTCATGGGCGGCATGTTCCTGGTGCCTGGCTCCGCGTTCGACATCAACTGGGTCGTGATGATGCTGTTTGCCACCATGATCGGCGGCATCGGCACGATCGCGGGGCCGGTGGTGGGCGTGCTGGTGTGGTTTGCCCTGCAGGAGGTGCTGGCCGTGTCCCTCGGAATCTCCGGCGGCTGGTACCTCATCGCGATGGGCTGCGTGGCCATGGCCGTGAGCCTGTTCGCGCCGCGCGGGCTGTGGGGCCTGTGGCCCCGGCGGGTGGCCGCGCCATGAGAGGTTCCGTCGCCGCCGCAAGCCTGGCACTGTGTGCCGGCACTTGCGCACAGGCGGCCGACAAGCCGCCCATCGTGGTGGGCGCCGTGAGCAGCCTGAGCGGCCCCGGCGCGTCGTCCGCCAGCGTGCAGGCGGCCCGCGCCTATTTCGACACGGTGAATGCCGCCGGCGGCATCCAGGGGCGCCGCATCGACTACACCGTGGTCGACGACCAGATGCGTCCGGACGTTGCCCGCCAGGGCGCGGCGGCGCTGATCGACGATGTGCGCGTGGTCGCGCTGGCCGGTGGTTCGAGCGTTCTGGAGTGCGGGGTGAACCACGAACGCTATGCCCAGGCCCGGCTGTTCAACCTGCCCGGAGCGGGTGTGGACCCCGCCTGCTTTGCGTCGTCGCACATCGCGCCCATGAATGCCGGCCCCTACGTATCCACCGCCAACGCCCTGACCTTTGTGCACCAGGTGCTGCAGCGCGCCAGGATCTGCGTGGTGTCTCCGGCCCTGCCCGGCATGACAGACGCCTTCACGCATGCCGTGAACGACTGGTCCCGCCGCATGAGGGCAGCCACGCCGTCGCTGGATGTGTACCGACTGGAAGACGCTTTGCCGGCGGTGGTGCAGCGCGTGGCCGCGCGCCAATGCCAGGCGGTGGTCTACACCGGCCCCGAAGGCCCGTCGCTCGCATGGATGCGCGAGGGCCACCCCGCGCTCGCCGGCATCCCCGTGGTGCTGCTCACCGCCTCCTACACGTCCCACACCGCACGGCGGCTGAGCGACCTGGCCACGACCGAAGCCATCTACGCCATGGCCGAGTTCGACCCCTGGTCCAGCAGCTCCATGCAGACCACCGACTGGCGCCGGCTGCTGGTCGCCAGCCAGATCGAGCCCAGTTCGCTGTCGCAGGGAGGCTACATCGCTGCACGTGCCCTGGTGCAGGTGATGAGGGGCATGGAAGGCCCCATCACCCGGGCCTCAGTCGCCGAGACGCTGGAGCGCACGACGCTGTGGAGCGGGGGCATGATGGCCCATCCGCTGCGCGTGGCGGCCGATGGAAGGCATGCGCTCAACCGCAGCGCATTGCCGATGCGGCTCATCGATGGCAAATGGCGCGTGGCCCACCACGGATGGATCACGGACTGACCGGATTCGGGGCGATGCCGGCGCTGCGGTGGGGTCCGCCCACCGCAAGGTCGTCGTCCCGGCATGGCCACTAGGCCAGCAGATCACGCACGAGGGCGTCGAAAGCACGGTTGTGCTGGTCCACGTCCTGCGCTTGCGTTCCGGGGCAGCAGAGCATCATGTTGTGGAACGGGGTGATGAGCACACCGCGGTTCATCAGGTACAGGTGCAGCAGTGCTTCCAGCTCGCCGTGGCGGTGCTGTTTGACGTCGCTCGCATTGCGCGGCTCGTCGGACGCGAACATGGTTTCCACGCGCGCGCCGACCCGAGTGGCATGCCACGGCAGGCGGTGGCGTGCGATGGTGTCGGCCACGCCCTGGTGCAAGCGGGCGCTGAGCACCAGCATCCGCTCGAACGCCGCATCGGTCAGCACCTCGCTCAGCACGGCCCGCATCACCGCCACGGTCAGGGCATTGCCCGCCAGCGTGCCGCCCATGCCGGCATGGGCGCTCTGGCGCACGGTGGGGTGCACGGGCGGCAGCACCTGCCACACCCGTTCGGCCATGGCCTGCGACAGGCCGAACGCCGCGGCCGGAATGCCGCCCGCGATGGCCTTGCCCAGCACAAACATGTCGGGCGTGAGCCCCATGGTGCGCGTCGCGCCGCCCGGTCCGCTGGAGATGGTGTGGGTCTCGTCGATGATGAGCACCGTGCCCGTCTCGCGGGTGAGGCGGCGCAGTTCGGCATGAAAGCCCGGTTGCGGCGCGATCATGCCGTAGTTGGTCATGGCCGGCTCGGCCAGCACGCAGGCCACATCACCCTGGCGCAGCGCGGCTTCCAGCGCCGCCACATCGTTGAACTCCACCACCGCCGACAGGTCCTGGTGCGGGAAGAAGTTGTGGTGCAGCCCGTTGCGCATGTGCAGCGCCCCTTCGCGCAGCTCCACATGCGCTTCCTCCACGTTGCCGTGGTAGGCGCCGGAAAAGATCAGCACGCGGGGGCGGTGGGTGATCATGCGCGCCAGGCGGATGCAGGCCCGGTTGGCGTCGGTGGCGGATGTGGTGAGGTTCCAGTAGGGCAGGCCGAAGCGGCGCTGCAGCTCTTCGCCCACCCATTCGGCATCGCCGTTGGGCAGCATCAGCGACGTGCCCACCCGGGCCTGCCGGGCCATGGCCTCGACCACCGCCGGATGGCCATGGCCGCACATGCCGCCGGTGTCGCCCAGGCAGAAGTCCACATACTCGTTGCCGTCGACGTCTGCAAAGCGCACGCCGTAGGGGCGCGGCGTGCCGTCGATGTACACCGGCCAGCCACCGATCCAGCGGCGCATCCAGTGGGAAGGGGCACCGTAGAGCCAGCTGCCCTTGCCCTGGGCGTAAAGCGCTCCCGAGCGGGCATGGGTGGCCGCGTAGTCTGACTGTTCGGCGCGCATCAGTTCGGCAATGCGGGCGCAGGAAACGCCTGAAACGGTAGAGGTCATGGTCTGGAAAGAAGTGATGGGAGGGCGGCGGCTCAGGCCGCCAGCAAGGCCGGCCGGGCCACGCCCAGCAAGTCCAGCGCACGCCCGAACGACGCCGCCGGGTGCAGCACATCGAAATGCACCGCCTGCAGCCCGGCACGCAGGCCGCCCTGGATGTTGCGCAGCTGGTCGTCCACGAAGACACACGCTTGGGCAGGAATGCCCAGCGCATCGGTCACCGCTGCGTAGGCGCGCGGATCGGGCTTGAGGACCCCGGTGTAGGTGGCGTCCACGATCACTTCGAACGCCTGCAGCAGGGGCAGCCTGCGGCGAAACTCGGCGCCGTAGAAAAGGTCGAGCTCATTGGAGAGGATGGCAAGCCGCTTGCCGGCCGCGCGCGCAGCCTCTATCGCAGCCACGGCTTCGGGGCGGATCACCGCCTGCACGTCGGCCCCGCGGGCCCGCTGCACCAAGGTTTCCATGCTGCGCCAGTCTTCACCCACCAGGCGCCCCACTTCGCGGGTGCGGGCCATCCAGTAGTCGCGCTCGCTGATGCGGTCGGCCTGCATGTCCTGCCACAGCGGGTCGCTGGCGGGATCGAAGGGGCCGCGCCAGGTGAGCGTACCGGCGGGCAGGCCCAGTGCGGCTTCCGTGAGGGGGTGCGTCTCGAACAGCATGCGGCTGATCACGCCGCCGAAGTCGAGCACCAGGGCAGAGGCCCTCATGCCGCCACCTCTTGCGCACCCGTGGCAGCAACCCCGGGCGCGACCAGCCCGTCGCGCACCCAGCCGTCGAGCACGCCGAGGGCAGCCCGCGCAAACGCTTCGTCGTTGATGTGCGCGTCCACGCGGTGCACCGTGGCAGACGGCGGCGCGGCCAGGCCGATCTCGTCCATGAAGGCCGCCAGCCCTTGCGGGTCGTGCATGGCACCGCCCGGGCGGTCCCACTCCTCGATGCCCCGGGTGGGCAGCAAAAGACAGACCGGTCCCCGGGACTGCGCCAGCCGCTCGCCCACCGTGCGGGCCACGCTGCGCCGCAGCGCGTGCCCCGCGCCCACCGACGCCAGCAGGCGGTTGTGGTCGTGCACCGGCTGCTGTGCGAACCCAGCGGGGCAGCCAGCCCAGGCCGCGAAGTCCACCATGTCCGTCGCGCCCGGGGCGACGATCTGCGGCACGCCTGCGCTGCCCGCACCGAGCAGGCGGTCACCGCCCGCACTCACGCAACTGCCCGCCAGGTGGTTGACCACCTCCTGCAGGCTGAAGTCCATCACGCAGGCGAAATAGCCGCGCCGCGCAAGGTCCTCGAAGGCGCGGCCGCCCATGCCCGTGGTGTGGAACACCGCCAGCTCGTAGCCGCGCGCCTCCAGCGCGGGCTTGAGCAGCTTCATGTAGCTCAGCGCACTGGAGCCCAGCGATGTCATGCCCACGACCGGCCGGGCGTCGGCCTGCACGGTGCGTGCCCGGCAGGCCCCCACGACGGCGCCAGCCGCCTGGCCCAGAGCCGCCTTGCACAGGCGATTGAGGCCGTACAACCCGCCCGCCCACAGCTGCATGATGAGGTCGGGCGGTATGCGCTCGGGCGGTATCAGCGGCGAATACGCAATGGTCGAGAGGACCAGCTTGGGGCAGCCCAGCGGCAGTGCGTTGGCCACATCCAGCGCCAGGTCGGTACCCATGGTGCCGCCCAGGATGAGCACTCCGTCGAAGCGGCCTTCGATGTGCCATTGGGCCGCCAGCAACGCCGCGCCGCGCGCCATCAGCTGCATGGACGTGTTCTCGTCGCCACTGTCCATCACCTGGCGCAGGCTCACGCCGGCAGCCGCTGCCACATCGGTGTTCAGGACGTCGGGCTTGACACCGCCGCGGCCCAGCACGCCGACATCCATCACCAGGGCGGTGCCGCCGCAGTGCCCGACCGATTCGCGCAGGAACGCGATCTCCTCGCTCTTGGTGTCCACCGTGCCGATCAGCAGGATGACCGGCGGGCGGCCTGCGGGCGGGCGCGTCACGCCGAGGCCTCCACCGCAGCGAAGGCGGCCTCGAGCGCGCTGCACAGGTGGTCCACCTCCTCCAGCGTGATCACCAGCGGCGGCGACAGGATGAGGTTGGGGCCCGAGATGCGCACCATCAGGCCGCGCCGGTAGGCCTCCCGCGCCACGCGCGCGGGGATGTCGCTGCTGCGCGGCATGGGCGTGCGCAGTGCCTTGTCCTGGACCATCTCGATGCCCAGCATCAGCCCCACGCCGCGCACGTTGCCGACGAAGCTGCAGGTGTGCTCCAGCTGGCGCAGGCGCTCCTGCATCACGGCGCCTACCCGGCCCGCGTTGCCGGGCACATCCAGCGCCTCGATCTGGTCGAGCGTGGCCAGCGCGGCCGCAGCGGCCACGGGATGGGCGCTGTAGGTGTAGCCGTGGCTCACCGCGGCCTGGCCTGTCGTGTCCTCATCGAACACCTGCGCCACCTTGCCCGAGATCGCGGTCGCGCCCAGCGGCACGTAGCCCGAGCTGATGCCCTTGGCCAGGCACCACAGGTCGGCGTTGACGCCCCACAGCCGCGTGCCGAACAGATGGCCGGTGCGGCCGAAGCCGGTGACCACCTCGTCGGCGATGAGCAGCACGCCGTACTTGTCGCAGATCTTGCGCACGGCCGGCCAGTAGTTGGCAGGCGGCACGATCACACCACCAGCGCCCTGCACCGGCTCGGCGATGAACGCGGCCACCGTGTCGGGCCCCTGGAAGACGATCTCGCGCTCCAGCAGCTCGGCGCAGATCTCGCCCAGCGCCACCGGGTCGTCGGTGTACGGGTTGCGGTAGAGCCAGGGCGTGTCGATATGAAAGCACCCCGGCAGCAGCGGCTCGTAGGCGCGGCGAAAGTTGGTGTTGCCGTTCACGCTCATGCCTCCGAAGTGCACGCCGTGGTAGCCCTGGCGCAGGCTAATGAACTTGTAGCGGTCGGCCTGGCCACGCAGCTTGTGGTACTGCCGCGCGATCTTGAGCGCGCCCTCGACCGCGTCGGAGCCCCCGTTGGAGAACAGCACGGCAGAGACCCCTTCGGGCTGCATCAACCGGACCAGCCGCTGCGACAGCTCGATGGCGCGCGGATGCGTGGTGCCGCGGAACACGTTGTAGAACGGCAGTTCATCGAGCTGGGCGACGATGGCGTCCCGCACGGGTCGGGCGCTGTGGCCCAGGTTGCTGCTCCACAGGCCGCCCACGCCGTCGAGCATCCGGTGGCCATCCACATCCCAGATCCAGCAGCCTTCGCCACGCGCAACGATGTCCGGTGGGGTTTTCTTCATGGCGGCGGGATGGGCCATGGGGTGCCACAGGTAGTGGCCGCTGTCTGCCTTGAGCTGTTCGATGGTGCGCGTCATGGTGAAGAATGTCCTGGTTCAAAAAGGCGTGCCGACGGTGATCGTCTTGACGTCCGTGTAGTGCAGGAGCCCCTCGGGCCCCATCTCCTGGCCGAGGCCGCTTTCCTTGTGGCCGCCGAAAGGCAGCTCGGGCTGCGACACCCCGAAATGGTTGATGCCGACCATGCCGGCCTCGATGCCCTCGCCCAGCCGGTGCGCGGTGTGCAGGTCGCGGGTGAAGGCGTAGGCGCCCAGCGCGTAGGGCAGTGCATTGGCTTGTTCAATGGCGCCGTCCAGGCTGTCATAAGGCTGGATCACGGCCATGGGGCCGAAGGGCTCCTGCTGCATCAGGCGGCACTGCGCGGGCGCATCGGCGAACACCGTGGGCTGGAAGAAGAAGCCGGGGCGGCTGACCCGATGGCCACCGGCCAGCAGGCGCGCACCCTGCGCCACCGCGTCGTCCACGAACCGCTCCATGTCCTGCACCCTGCGCGCATGGGTCAACGGCCCCATCTGCGTGGCGGCATCCATACCCTGCCCCAGGCGCAACGCCCGCGCGGCAGCACTGAAGCGCTGGGCGAACGTGCCCAGGTGGCCGCGGGGCACATAAAAGCGGATGGGCGATGCGCACACCTGGCCGGCATTGCGGAACTTGGCCGCCACCGATTGCCGGAGCACGAAGTCCAGCGCGTCGCCGTCGCACATGTCGTCGCAGACGATGACCGGAGCATGCCCGCCCAGCTCGCCGGTGAAGCGCTTGACATGGGCTGCCGCCTGGGCGCCCAGCAACTTGCCCACGGCCACCGACCCGGTGACGGACACCTTGGCGATTTCAGGGCGCTCGATCAGGAACGAGGACACCTCCCCCGGATCGCCGCACACCAGGTTGATCGCATCCGCCGGCACGCCGGCATCGAGGAAACAACGCACCAGCAGCATGCAACTGCCCGGCGTTTCCTCGGCCGGCTTGATCACCACGCTGCAGCCCGCTGCCAGTGCGCTGGCGAGCTTGCGGCTGGGCAGGTTGACCGGAAAGTTCCAGGCGGTGAAGGCCGCCACCGGCCCCACGGGCACGCGGGCCACGGTGTGCGACAAGATGCCCTCCACGCGGGGCGGCACCGTCCGGCCATACAGGCGCTTGGCCTCTTCCGCCTGGAAGTCGATGATGTCCGCCGACAGCGACACCTCGCGCCGCGCCTCGGCCAGCGGCTTGCCCTGCTCCAGCGTGAGCACGGTGGCCACCAGGTCCAGGCGCTCCCGCAGCAGCGCGGCCGCACGCCGCAATGCCCCGTAGCGCTCGTGCGCCCGCACCTGGCGCCAGCTGCGGTAGCCGCGCAGCGCGGACTCGGCGGCTGCCGCGAGCTCCAGCGGTCCGGCCAGCGGTAGCCGCCCCAGCTCCATGCCGCTGGCGGGGTTGACGACGGGGCGCGTGCCGCCGCCGGTGTGGGTGGTCCAGTGGCCCGCCACATGCAGGGCGAGCGCAGGGTAGGAAGTCGTCATGGCATCCAGACATCGAGAGGGCCGGGTGTTGCGGCGTGGGGTGATGGCTGGACGATAGGTGCGAAGACACACGGGGCGTGATCAGTTTTCTGCACAAATGCGGGATGGTTCGGCCCGCGTCCCCCGGGGCGCAGCAACGCCAAAGATCCGCTTATGGCTCGGATAACGAGGCCTGTCTTGGTGGATGGGGCCGGCCCCCTGAAGATGGCCCCTTCGCCCTTCTCGTCACGGCACGGCCAACGCGCGCCGTCTGGAAAGCCTGAAAACCCGCGCCGTTGTGGACGGTGCACCGGCCTTTCGGGCGCGAGGGGGTCAATGCATCAGCTTTGGGAGCCAATCGATATGCGGGCAGGACGGCGGTGGGTAGTAGTTGGGCGCAATGCGGTCATGGCCTCGCTGCTAGGCATGGCCACCGTGGGCTGGTCGGCCACGATTGCTGCGACGGTAACGCGTTCGGGCACGGACTGGACATTGACCTGGACAGGCATCAGCTGCAACTTTGTCGACTTCTTCAATGCGACCACGCCGCCGGTCAGTTGGTCGTTGACGGTCAACGGGGTGACGGCTGCAGCACCGCTGGCCAACAGCAATTTCATCGGCGGTCCGCCGGACGCCGGTACGGTCGATCTGACCGCGCCCAATGGGGTGGTGGCGCGAGGCACCATCGACGGCCTCACGTCCTTCACCTGCGGTACCGACACCCTGACCCTGCCCGGCCATCTGGCAGCGCCGGGGGCTGCCGCGATTCCCACTCTTTCGGAATGGGCCTTGATCGTGATGGGAGCCCTGATGGGCGTGGCGGTGCTTGCCCAGGTCAAGGCAAAAAGCCGCGCCAACGGCTGAGGTGCTCACGGCGGCTCCGGGGACAGCGCCAGCGCCGCGACCGGATCAACGCTGCTTGTCGTCCGTCTCACCCAGGACTTTTTGACCGGCGCGCGAGGACGGCTTGGGGTCGGGATGCTGCTCTATGGCTCCGACCCGGTGGCCAGAGGCGGTGACCTGGTCGGCAGGGCCGACCCCCGGCTGCTCGCCACCGGGACGATTGGCATAGACATCGTCGGTCTTCCCGTCGGTGTCCTTGAGGCCATATTGGTTGTAGTCGGGCGATGGGGTTTTTGCAGTCATGGGTATCTCCGTGTGCGGCCCGCGAAAAGCATGACCAGCTTGTACCCTCAGTCTTCAAGCGCAGGCAGATCGGGGCTGTGGGGCGATGCGTGCCTGCGGTGTAGGACCACGGCCAGCGCTGGCACTGCAACAGCGCGGGTGACGCTCCGACATCACAGCCAGGTCGTGTCTTCGGCGGGCGTCCTACAAACCCGGCCGGATGGCGGCGTTAGTTTTCACGGGTCCTTCGCCCCTGCACACCCATGACCACCGACACCCCGCCATCCCACGCTCACTCACCCATCCCGTTTTCGGTCGACGACCTCCACCTTCACCAGAAGATCACCGCGCTGCACTGTGCACCCGGCTCGGAGCGCGCGGCCTGCGTGGTCCGGTCCGTGAACCGTCAGAGCAACAGCTACCAATCCAGACTATGGATGTTTGCGCTCGACGGCTCCGAAAGCCATCCCATCACCCACGGCACCGGCAGCGACCACTCGCCCCGCTGGTCTCCGGACGGGCAGACGCTGGCCTTCATTTCTGATCGGGGTGGCAGCCCACAGATCCATCTGCTGCCCATGTCGGGGGGAGAGGCACGGCCGCTCGGCCACTTCGCCGGATCCGTGGCGAGCCCGTGCTGGGCGCCCGACGGCAAGTCGCTCGTGGTGACGGCGTCGGTCAGTGTGAACCCCGATTTGCGGGGCGCGCGCGCCCCGCGCGACGCGCCCGCCCGCCAAAGCCCCGCCGAAGTCGCGTGGAAATTGCCCTACAAGTCCGATGGCGTCGGCTATCTGCTGGCGCGTGAGATCCATTTGTTCAGGGTCGATGTGGCGAGTGGCGACGTCACGCCCCTGTCCGATGGCGCCTTCAACGTGCTGGCCCATGACGTGTCGCACGATGGAACGCAACTGGCCTATGTGCGCACGCGGGATGGGCGCTTGGCCCATGCCACGGACCTGTGGGTCTGCAGCGCGGATGGCGCCAGGCACACCCGCCTGACCGAAAGCCACACCCACGCCATGCAGCCGGTGTGGTCTCCGTCGGGGCGCTACATCGCCTTCACGGGTGCGGTGCTGGCGGGTGATGCGGAGGTTCGTCTGTGGCTGTTCGACACTCAGACCGGCACGGCGCGCCAGCTCGGCGATGTGGAAGTCGCAGACCCCGCATCTGTGCATTGGCCGGAGGGGGACCACAGCATCGCCTTTGTGCGCGCCCATCGGGGCCGTCACGAGATTGCGCAGATCACACTCGAGGGCCATCTGCATGTGCTGCTCGCCAAAGACCACCAGCTGGGTGCATTCGGTTCCACCGGCACACACTTCGCGATGTCCATCCACCACCCGTCCTTGCCGTCCGAGCTGCATGTCTGCCGTGCACAGGACAGCGCAGGCAGCCTGCGCCAGATCAGCCGCCTCAACCCATGGTGGGACGACAGGACCCCCATCCAGGCGCAGGCGATGTCGTTCCAGGTACCCGGCGGCGACGGGGAAGTCCAGGAGATCGAAGGCTGGCTGCTCAGGGCCGAAGCTGCCGCGGGACCGTCTCCGCTGCTCAACGACATCCATGGAGGACCGGCCAGCTATGCGCTGCTGGACTTCGACACGGCCGTCTACTGGCATGTGCTGTGCTCGCAGGGGTGGTCGGTACTGGCGCTCAATGCCGCAGGCTCCGCCAGTTTCGGACACGAATTCGCCCACGCGCTGAAAGGCCACTGGGGCACGCATGACCTGCCGCAGCACCTCGCCGCCATCGAAGACCTGAAAGCGCAAGGCATCTGCGATGAGCGCCTGGCAGTCTGCGGCAAGTCCTATGGGGGCTACCTCTCTGCCTGGGCCATCGGCCACACCGAGATGTTCAAGGCCGCCGTGGTCATGGCACCGGTGGGCAACATCGAGACCCACTACGGGACGTCCGACAGCGGCTACTACGTGGACCCGTTCTCCATGGCGACAGCCCCGCGTTTCGACCGCGAGAAGGCCCGGCACCACTCGCCGGTGCAGTACATCGGGAGCGCCACGACACCCACGCTCTTCATGCAGGGCAAAGCGGACGCGCGGTGCCCGCAGGGCCAGTCCGAAGAGCTGTTCGTGGCTTTCATGTGCGGCGGAGAAACCCCGGGTGAACTGGTGCTCTACCCCCAGGAGGGCCACGGTTTTCTGGGTGAAGGCGCCCCCGTTTGCAGGGCCGATGCCGCGGCACGCATCGTGGACTGGGTGTCGCACCACACCCTGGACGACGATGCCGGCCGACTGTTGGAGTCCGCTGCGCCATGACGCCCCGCCCCCCGCTCCGCATGCCCACACCCGCGAAGGTCACCGGGGCGCCGCGCGCCTTCAGCCCAGGCCCTGGCGAGACTGGCTGTCAGAGGTATAGGCATGTTCCTACAGACCCGCGCAGGTGTGCCCGCGAGCATCGTTTCATCCATTGACTTAGCTGCGAGGCGCCTACCGCCTTCTAGAGGCCACCATGACCACATCTCTCCCCCACCAGTGGGGATCGAATCTCCAAAGGGCTCAGACCCACCAGCCGGACTGGGATGGCTATGTCGTCACCAAGGTCAAGCACGTGCGTGCGGCCGTGCTCTCCGGCATCGACACCTTCAATGCCGAGGGCTTCACCATTCCCCTGGCCAGTGGCTTCATCGAGCTGTCCGGCATGCGTGCGGGCACCTTCCGCACGTTCCTCAAGATCGGGTTCGCGGAGTCGGACGATGTGATGCTGCCGTCGTTCGAGCTGGTCGACAACGCAGCCATCGGCACGCTGATCCTCCCGTCCCATGCGTTTGCCTCCACACTCCAGTTGGCCAACAGCCCGACTGCGCATTTCCGCATCGGCGGCGATGGCCGGCGCAACGCCATGGCCACGGATGTCGCGCTGTTGAACTTTGCGCTGACCGAGACCGGCGAGGCTCCCGAGGGCATAGAGATCGGGTTCGCCAGCGGCCGCTGAGCTGAGCACCTGGGTGCACCGCCATGAACCCGGTTGAACCCGCTGCGCTGGTGGACATCGGCCGCTGGTTGCAGTCCGTGAACTATCGGTTCGTGACGCCCACGCCCGCGACGCATGCGGTGGTGCTGGGCCGCCGCGCTGATGCGACGGCACACGATCCGAGGGACGTCTTCGGGTGGAACCTGCCTTTTGCGCCGACGCTGTTGCCACCCGAGGTGGTCACCCACCTCCAGCGCGCGGCACTGGTGCAGGAGTGGGGAGCACACCTGCTGCGCGCCACCGTGCGGTTCTCCACGCTGGGGGACCTCATCTTTCCCCACTCTGCGTTTCCGACGCTTCACAACGAGTCCGTGTTCTTCGGTCCGGACACTTACCGCTTTGCCGCGCTGATCCGGCGCCAGCTCACTATGGCCCCTTTGCATGGCGGATCCCGCGTGCTCGACATGGGCTGTGGATCCGGTGCCGGTGGCCTGGTGGCTGCAACCCATGACCGCCCAGCGCCTGCCCACCTGGTGCTGGCGGACATCAGCCCCCTGGCACTGCGGTTCGCGCAAGCCAGCGCTGAACTGGCCGGCGTGCCCGGCACTACCTTCCGCCAGGGAGACCTGTTCAGCAGCGTCGAGGGTGATTTCGACTTCATCGTGGCCAACCCGCCCTACCTGAACGATGGCGCCCAAAGGCTGTACCGCCACGGTGGCGGCCGATGGGGTGAAGCGCTGTCCATCCGCATCCTGCGCGAGGGCTGTCCTCGGCTGGCGCCGGGGGGCCGCCTGGTTCTGTACACGGGTTCATCCATCTCGCACGGGGTGGATCATCTGGGCGAAGCCATCGCGTCGGAGCTTGCCGCGCAGGCGTGCAACTGGACCTACGAGGAACTCGACCCGGACGTCTTCGGCGAGGAGCTGCAAAACCCCGCGTACGCGGAGGTGGACCGCATCGCTGCCGTGGGCGTGGTGGTGCACAAGCCATGAGGTTCCTCGGCATCGGGGACACCCATGACCTGGCCGCGATGTACCTCGGCCTGGCGCAACGGGGCCACGACGTGCGGGTGTTCGTGCGCGACCCGGACTATCACGATGTGTTTGCGGGCCTGCTGGATCGCACCGACGATTGGCAACAGGAGCTGGGCTGGCTTCGGGAGGCGGGCGACGACGGGATCGCACTTTTCGAGTCTGCCAGCGACGGCGCCACGCAGGACGCGTTGCGCCGAGAGGGATTCCACGCCATCGGCGGCAGCGCGTTCGGCGACCGGCTGGAGGCCGACCGGGAGTTCGGCCAGGCCGTGCTGCGATCCATCGGCCTGCACACGGCGGCCAGCCACCGGTTTGCCGACCATGCCACCGCGATCGCCTTCATCCACGAGCGGCCCGCCCGCTATGTGCTCAAGCTCAACGGCGCCGACGCCGTGCGCACGCGCAACTATGTCGGGGTGGCACCGGACGGCCTGGACGTGATCGCGCTGCTGGCGCACTACGCCCGGTCGAGCGCGACAGCCGCTTCGGCCAGCCCCCAAGGCAATGGCCAGGATCGGGATGATTTTGTGCTCATGGAATATCTGGAGGGCGTGGAGGTGGGCGTAGGTGGGTACTTCAACGGACACGCTTTCCTGAGCCCCGCGTGCATCGATTTCGAACACAAGCGGTTCTTTCCGGGCGACCTTGGGGAACTGACGGGCGAGATGGGCACCATCGTGTCCTACCAGCGGTCGCAGCGGCTGTTCGACACGGTGCTGGCCCCCTTGGCCCCCGTGCTTAGGGATGGCGGCTACTGCGGGTACATCAACGTCAACCTGATCGCCAACGAAAGCGGGCTGTGGCCGCTGGAGTTCACCAGCCGTTTCGGATACCCGGGTTTTGCGATCTGCGAGGCGCTGCACGCAGACCCGTGGGAGACCATCTTTTCCGCCATGGTCCAGCGAAGCGCACTGCACTTTCGCACCCACCCGGGGTTCGCTGCGGGCGTGGTGCTGACGGTGCCGCCCTTCCCCTATCGCCACGGATACGCCGAGCTGTCCAGGGGCCTGCCCATCCACCTGCGCAGCACGCTGTCCCGGGATGATCGCGCGGCGCTGCACTTTGCAGAGGTCGCTCTGCACGGCGGCCATCTGGTGACGAGCGGTACCACGGGCTATATGGGCGTGGCCACCGGCATCGGCGACACGCCAGGTCGCGCCAATGCGCAGGCACTGCGGGTGGCACAGGGCGTGGTGGTACCCAACCTCCGATACCGCCGAGACATCGGGGAGCGCCTGGAGCTGGGCGGCGAGTGGGAGCGGCTGCAGCGCCTGGGATGGCTGGGCTGAGTGCGCTGTGCCTTGCGCCGTGCCGCCGCCGTAGGAGAGTGCCCACGCGGTGATGGCGTATGGCCCGATGCCACCGGTTATCGGCGGGCGCGATGCTGGAGACTTCTCACTCTCACGCACATTCCATGTCTGCCATCCTGAAGGAACTCTCCGATCGTCCCGACCTCCCGATGGCTGCGCCGTGGGCTCGGACTCCCAGCAACTGCTGCAACGACGAAGGACGTTCTTTCCAGCACCTGTATGGCCGGCTTGCCGATGGCATTCCGTCCGCCAATGACATCGCGCAATCGGCAGAGATGCTGGCAGGAGCGCTGGAGCGCACCGGTACGCACGTGGATGACCTGCCCGCCGACCCTGCCGACCTCACCACCTGGATGACCTCCAACGTGGAGCGCGTTCACACCCAGTACCAGTCCTACCTGCAATCGCGCAAGGAAGGTGCCCCGCGGCGTTACTTCGGCAACCGCGCGCATGCGCTGTACTTTCTGCGGCAGGTATCCCCCACCAAACTGGTCGACGGTGCGTGGCTCTACGGCCTGTGTGCCCACGCAGCCAACCCGCGCCTGTCCAACCTGGTCACGACCTACCTCGAAGAGCTGGGCAACGGGGAGCCGGACAAAAACCATGTGACGCTCTACCGCAACCTGCTGTCACGCTACGGGCTGGACCCGGTCGATGGCCTGCCCGATGCGCTGTATGAGCAAGGGCTGATCCAGTTGGCGCTGGGATGGAACGCGCAGGACTTCCTGCCCGAAGTCATCGGCTTCAACCTGGCGTACGAGCAGTTGCCGCTGCACCTGCTCATCACATCGTACGAGCTCAACGAGCTGGGCATCGACCCGTATTACTTCACGCTGCACGTCACCGTCGACAACGCCGACACCGGGCACGCGCGCCGCGCCTGCCAGGCAGCGCTGGAGGCCGCCCCCCGCATGCCTGACGGCGGCGAATACTGGCAGCGGGTGCGGGCCGGCGCCAAGCTGGGCAACCTTGGCGTGAGCACCATGGATGTGATCCAGGGCTTCGACATCGAGGCCGAAGTGGTCCGCATCATGGCGCACAAGTCCCCGGCCGGCAACGGCGCACATTCGGACTTTTGCAAAGTGGAGGGCCGCAGCGTGAACGACTGGCTGTCGGTTCCCGAGGAGATGTCAACTTTCCTGGCAGCGCTTGAGCGCAACGGCTGGATCAAGAGGAACCGGCCGGTGGACGAGAGCCGATTCTGGAAGCTGCTGCAAGGCGAGCGCGCGGAAATGTTCGGCGTGTTTTCTGGCTATGAGCTGCAGGTCATCCACGACTGGATCCGGGGCACCGACAGCGCCGACGGCGCGGCGTTTGAAACGGCGGGTGCGGCGGCTGCGGATGGCGCGCAAGCGGCGGCAGGACCCCGCCGCCTGATGAGCTTTCGGGTTGCTGAAAGGCTGCGGCAAGCCCGGGGCGGTGCGCAGGGGCCCAGCGACGCGTCGCTCGATGCCGACCTTGCGATCTTTCGTGAGCGGTATCCATCGCTGCAAGGTGAAGCGCAGCGCGAGCTGCTGCAGCAAGCCCTGTCGCCTGCGCTGCACTGGACACCCGCGGGCCTGGAAGCCACACGTGAATTTGTGCGGGTGCTGCATGGCGCTGCCGCGCCATCGCAGCGTGCTTCCCCCCACACAGCTTAAGACGCGCGCCTGCGCCATTTACCCCTGCCCATCGGCCATGCCTTTACGCCGCCCGCAACCCTGAAATGCCGTGTTGTCCGGCCTCCACAGATCCACTTCGACGATGACCACCACATCCCAAGCCTCCGCCGTGGCTGGCGCCACGCCCATTCCGGCCCCGGTACCTGCCAACATTCAAAAGACCTTGAAGAAGGTTTTCGGGCTCAAGCGCCTGCGGCCCGGGCAATGGGACGTGGTGCAGCGCGTGCTGCAAGGGGCCAGCACCCTGGCAGTGATGCCCACCGGTGCGGGCAAGTCGCTGTGCTACCAGTTGCCTGCGGTGCTGCTGCCCGGCATCACGGTCGTGGTGTCCCCCCTGGTGGCCTTGATGAAAGACCAATGCGACACGCTGCGGGGCCTGGGGGTGGCGGCGGTGCAGGTCAACAGCGCCATCTCCGCCGAGGAACTGAGCGCCGCGCGTGCAGCCATTGACGACGGCAGCGCCCGCATCGTGCTGACCACGCCCGAACAGATGGCCGACCCTTCGCTCACCGCCGCACTGGCGCGGCACACGGTGAGCCTGCTGGTGGTGGACGAGGCGCACTGCATTTCCCAATGGGGCCATGACTTCCGGCCTGCGTTTCTGGAGATTGCGCCCGCCGTCCGGGCGCTGGGCCGGCCGGCTGTGCTCGCGCTGACCGCCACCGCCAAGCCCGCGGTGATGAAGGAAATCGTGGCGCAGTTCGGCATCGCGTCCGGCAACATCATTCAGGCCGGTGCCTACCGCCCGAACCTTCAGCTCGCCGTGGAGCAGCTGTCACGGTCGGCAGATCGGCTGCCGCGCGCGCTGCAATACATCGCTGCCACCGAGGGCACCGGGGTGGTGTACGCATCAACGGTCAAGAGCGCCCAAGAGCTGTACGACAAGCTGGCGGCGGCGGGTGAAAGCGTGGGCCTGTACCACGGCAAGCTGCCCCCGGCCCGGCGCGCCGAGGCGCAGGACGCCTTCATGGACGGCAAGGTGCGTGTGATGGTGGCCACCAACGCTTTCGGCCTGGGCATCGACAAGCCCGACATCCGGTTCGTGCTGCACTACCAGATGCCCGCGAGCGTGGACACCTACTACCAGGAGGCAGGCCGCGCGGGCCGCGACGGGAACGACTCGCAATGCACGCTGCTGTACGTACGGCAGGACCGGTCGCTGCAGCAGTTCTTCATGTCCGGCCGCTACCCGACGCTGGACGACCTGCAGGCGGTGCACACGCTGCTGCACCAGGCAGCACCGGAAGGCGGTTGGACGGCCGACGCCATCGTCGACGCTGTCGCACGGCCGCGGGCCAAGACCTTGGTGGGTTTGAGCCTGCTGCGCAGCCACAAGGTCGTGCGGCGCGACCGCTCCGGGCGCTTTGGCGTGGCACGAGAGCTGAGCGGCGATGCCCTGGAAAAGCTGCTGTGCGGCTACCGGCGCAGGCGCGAGCAGGACGGAGAGACGCTCGAGGCGATGGTGGCCTACGCCCAGGGCGGGCGATGCCGCTGGCACGCCGTGCTGTCCGCCCTGGGTGAGGAGCCCCCGTTCGACGGCTGCGGCCGGTGCGACAACTGCCGGCGCATGGCGGCGTTGAAACACCTCGCACCTGCCGTGGCCATGCCGGAGCGCCCCATCGAGGTCCGCCCGCCCGTCACCGCCAAACCCAGCTTCACCAGCGGCCAGGCGGTGCGTGCGCGCCGCTATGGCGCAGGCCAGGTGGTCGAAGCCAATTCGCACGCTGTGACAGTGGAGTTTGCGAACGGCACGCGCCGCACCTTTCTGCCCGAATTTGTGCGCGCCGCGCGGTCTTCGCCGCCGCTGCAGCAGCAACTGGTGGCCGCGTGACGACACACCCGTCCCGTGGGCGGCACCGTAGCCCCCTCTCAAAAACGCCGCGTCGAACGACCTGCCGGTAGCTGTCTGACCGGACAGCTACCTGTAGGAGCTGGCGCCCTCCAGCATTCGCCATAGGCTGACCGGCAAACCTCCCCTAACATCCGAAAATGAATTCACACCCCTGGTGGCCTGGAGCATTGCAGCCTTGATGGCTCCGGTCGACGTGTGGCGGCGGACTCCCCTGGGATTGGCCGACCGCGTATAGGTTTTGCCTCTGTCGGCACAGCCAGGCGGAAGTGGCTTGGCCGGAACACACAAAGGCCACCATGGGTGAAGCAGCGATTGCGTGTTGCAAAGTCCGCTGCACCATCGAAAGGATCCAGGTTTGTCAAACAGTTCAAGCGCCCCCTCCTCGCCCGAAGGCCTGGCACCCACTGGAATCGCGGGGCTGGACAATATCCTGAACGGCGGCCTTCCAGAGCGGCACCTTTATCTGGTGGAGGGCAGCCCCGGCACTGGCAAGACCACCCTGGCGCTGCAGTTTCTGTTGTCGGGACGTGCCCAGGGTGAGCGGGGACTCTACGTCACCCTGTCGGAGACTTCGGAAGAACTCGCCCAGGTAGCCCATTCCCACGGCTGGTCCCTGGACGGCATCGAGGTCTACGACCTCGTCAGCGACGAAGGGCTCAGCGAGGACGCCGAGCAGACCATTCTTCACCCCTCGGAGTTCGAGCTGGGCGAAACCACGCGCGATGTGATGCGGCTGGTGGGAGAGCTCAAGCCCCACCGGGTGGTGTTCGACAGCCTGTCGGAGCTGCGCCTGCTGGCCCAAAGTGCGCTGCGGTACCGGCGCCAGATCCTTGCACTCAAGCGCTTCTTCGCCCAACTGGGCTGCACGGTGCTGATGCTGGACGACAAGTCCGTCGGTGAAGGCGACCAGCAACTGCACAGCATCGCCCATGGCGTGATTCACCTCAATCAGAACGTGAACGCCTACGGCTCGGACAAACGCAGACTGCGCGTGGTCAAGCTGCGCGGCGTGAAGTTCAGGAGCGGCGACCATGACTTCGACCTGAACCGGGGCGGGCTGCTGGTCTTCCCACGGCTGGTGGCGGGCGAACATGGCAGCGATTTCGACACCCAGCCCATCTCCACCGGCACCCCGGGGCTCGATGAACTCCTGGGCGGCGGCTTGGCGCCCGGCAGCAATCTGCTGCTGGCCGGCCCTGCCGGGGTGGGCAAGACCACCACGGCCACCAGTTGCGCGGTGGCCGCGATGCGGCGCGGCGAAAAGGTGGCGTACTACCTGTTCGACGAAGGCCTGAACACGCTCCGGGTGCGCTCGCGCTTCCTGGGTCTGGACATCGAACCCTTCATCGCGTCGGGCCAGCTGTTGATCCGCTCGTTCGACCCGGCAGAAGTGTCTCCCGGCCAGTTTGCGCACGCCGTGCGGGACGCCGTGGAAAAGGACGGCGTCACCATGGTGGTGATCGACAGCCTGAACTCGTACATGCAGGCCATGCCCGGCGGGCAGTACCTGCAGCTGCAGATGCACGAGCTGCTGGCGTACCTGAACCTGCGGGGTGTGGTGACCCTGATCATTCTGTCCCTGCACGGCGTGGTGGGCGAGATGCGCACGGACGTGGACCTGAGCTATCTGAGCGATGCGATGGTGCAGTACCGCTTCTTTGAAGCGCGCGGCAACCTGCTCAAGGCGATCTCGGTGGTGAAAAGCCGCACCATGCGGCACGAGACCAGCATCCGCGAATTCCGCCTGGGCCCGGATGGTGTGGAAATCGGCAAGCCGCTGGCCGACTTTCACGGAATACTGGCCGGCACCGAAGCCTATGCGGGCACATATGCCCTGCTGGGCGACTCGGACACTGCCGTGCCGGCCCGATAGAAAACACAAGGGAATCGCATGGAAGGTCGCGTGCTAATCCTTGCGCCGCACGGTCGCGACGCACAGGTGATCGAGTCGGTGCTGCGCCGCGATGCGCTGCAATGCCTGATCTGCAACGATGCGGCAACGCTGCTGACCGAGCTGGAAGCCGGGGCGTCCACCGCCGTTCTCACGGAAGAGGTGCTGGCAGGCGGCCTTGATGAGTCGCTGCGCAACTATCTGGCGCAGCAGCCTGCATGGTCGGACTTTCCATTCGTGGTGCTGGCCACGCGCCAGCCGGTGCGCCGATCCGCACGTGCGGCGCTGTCCTTGCAGGAGCTGGGCAACCTGGTGATCCTGGAGCGACCGGTCAACCCCGACACGCTGCTCAGTGCGGCGCGCTCGGCCTTTCGGGCGCGGGCACGGCAATACGCCTCGCGCCGGCACCTGACCGATATCGAATCTGCCAAGCAGACCGTGGAGCAGCTCAATGCAGACCTGGAAAGCCGCATCGCCGCGCGCACCAGCGATCTGGCTGGGGCCAATGACCGCCTCATGCGCGAAATCGCCGACCGGGAACGCATCCAGTCCAAAGTCGTGCAAAGCCAGAAGCTGGAGGCCATCGGCCGGCTCACGGGGGGGATCGCCCACGACTTCAACAACCTGCTGCACGCCGTGAGCATGAACCTGCAGTTCATCATGCGGCTGGCCGACGAGAAACGGCTGGCCGACTACGCGCGCCGTGCCAAGGAATCCGTGGACCGGGGAGCAAGACTGACCGCGCAGCTCCTGTCCTTCTCACGCGCGCAAAGCCTCTTGCCGAAGTTGCACGAGGTCAACACGATGGTCGGCAACTTGCGGGAGCTGATCGAAGTATCGGTGGGTTCCAAGGTACAGGTGCACATGGATTTGTGCGAGGACGAGGCGTGGGCGTTGTTCGACGGTGCGCAGCTGGAAATGGCGCTGCTCAACATGGCCGTCAACTCGCGCGACGCGATGCCCGACGGTGGCCACCTGACCATCCGCACCAGGCTGGTCCCCGGCAACGACGGTGTACAGCGGGTGCAGATCAGCGTGCAGGACACGGGCTGCGGGATTCCGGAAGCACTGCAGTCCAAGGTGTTCGATCCGTTTTTCACCACCAAGGCCGACGGCGAGGGGACCGGGCTGGGACTGAGCCAGGTGTATGGCTTTGCCACCCAGTCGGGCGGCAGCGCCGAGATCCACAGCCGCGAGGGCGAAGGCACCACGGTCACGCTGCAGTTCGCTCAGGCGACTCCGGCGGTGCAGAGCGCGCCGGACGCCGCAGCCGCGCCGGGCGGTGCCGCCAACCCCTCCAGGCGCACCGAGGTGCTGGTGGTGGAAGACGACGATGCCGTCAGGCGGGGCATCACCGAAGGGCTGCGATTGCTGAACTACAGCGTGCGCGAGGCCAGCGATGGCGAAAGCGGCCTGCGAGAGTTGCAGCGCCGCATGCCCGACCTGCTCATGGCGGACTACCTGATGCCCGGCATGAATGGTGCCGAGTTCATCGCGGCGGCCCGCCAGCTCTACCCCGAAATTCCGGTGCTGATGGCCACGGGCTATGCGGACATGGCCGAGGTGGAACGGCTGGTGGGCGTGCAATCCGTGCTGAAGAAGCCGTTCGACCTGGAGACACTGAACTCTGCGGTGGGCAGCGAACTGGCCCGCTGGCGCCTTCGGGCGTGAAGGCCGACCCTGGCGCGGCGCGCCTGCAGCCTTGCCGTGCGGGGGGCGTCGTGGCCGCTTTGACAGGTCAAACGGCCGGGCCGAACCCGAATGGCGCAGGGCTGTCGGACTCTTTCGGCTTGCTTGGCACGACCTCTTCCGGCGGGGCCTGCCGGCGCTTGGCAGGCTCCCAGGCGCTGTCGCTGCGCAATCTGCCGGGCCGGCGTGGACCCACGTCCAAGTCTTCGACCAGGGCTTGCAGCGCGGCCAATCCTTTGGCCATCGCGTCCTTGTAGCTGCGCGCCGCTGAGTCCGATTTCGCGATCTCGTTCCAGCGGTCACCGTCCTCGCGCTCGTTCAGCACCCAGTAAAAGGCGCTTGGCGAAGTTTCTTCCACATGGATGGAGATATGGCGCAGTGTGGTTGGCATACCGCAAGCATAGGGGCCGGGCACCCAAGGCGTGACCATGCCGAGGCCTACCGATCAGGTAAGCAAACACCTACACCCCACAACGGTGCCACGCCGCAGACTGGTACCACCCGGGTTCCCCGTGCGGAGAGATCACACCATGGCCACTGGAAGTCGCACCCTCTGGAAAGGCGCCATCACCTTCGGCCTTGTCCATATCCCTGTCGGACTGCACACCGCTTCCAGCGAGCAAGGGGTGGATTTCGATTGGCTGGACAAGCGGTCCATGGACCCGGTGGGCTACAAGCGCATCAACAAGCGCACGGGCAAGGAGATCGACAAGGACAACATCGTCAAGGGCGTGGAGTACGAGGACGGCAAGTACGTGATCATCAGCCCCGAGGAAATCGAGGCGGTGTTTCCCAAGACCACGCAGACCATCGAGATCCAGCGGTTCATCAGTGCCAACGAGATGCCCTTCATCTTCCTGGAGCGCCCCTACTACGTGGCGCCCATCAACAAGAGCGACAAGGTCTACGCGCTCTTGCGCGAGACCCTGGTGGCGACCGGAAAGATCGGCTTGGCCAAGGTCGTCATCGCGACCAAGCAGCACCTGGCGGCACTGGTGCCTTCGGGGCCGGCGCTGGTGCTGAACCTTCTGCGCTGGGGTGACGAGGTCAAGACCCTGGACTCGCTGGACCTGCCCGCCTCCGGCAAGAACGGTGTGAGCGCGGCCGAGCTCAAGATGGCCAGGCAGCTGGTGGAGGAAATGTCCGGCCCCTGGGACCCTGAGGATTTCAAGGACGAGTTCCGCCTGCAGGTGATGAAGCTGGTGGACAAGAAAGCCAAGGCCGGCGAAGGCAAGACCGTGCTGGAGCCGCAAGAGGAAGCGCCAAAGTCCGGCGAAGTGATCGACCTCACCGCGCTGCTCCAGCGCAGCCTCAAAGGCGGCGGCAAATCCGGCGCGAAGTCCCCCCCCAAAAACCCTGTCCGAAAGACCGCGGCGAAGGCAGCGCCCGCAAAAAAGGCTGCTGCGCAAAAGAAGGCTGCCTGAGCCGGACAGCGACGCCCGCTGCCGCGATTTTCGGGGATGCGATCGCAGCAGCACGGCTGCACCGTGAAAATTCCTGAATTGATAGCAACAACTGAGGCGGTTCGAGCGCCGGAGCTGGTTTTCACTCCCATAGCCACCGGGATGTTGCTGCGCGCTCGCAGCGTGCGCTTACTAACTCCGTCTTCCAGCGCCGTCTATACGGGGCTCTACGTGCATTTCGGCACCGCATCAACACGCACTATCGACATAGCCATTTTCTATTGACAAAGTGTTACATCCGGCCGGACCATGACATAGATCAAGTCATTGCGGGAGGAAAAATGGTAGTTCGGAATATGACGATGCGGGCCAAACTGGGGCTTTCGTTCGGGCTGATGGTGGTGCTGATCGTGTTGCTGTCTGCGGTCGCCATCAAGGACATGAGCAGCGCCAAGGTGCAGTTCCATGATTTTGTGACCGGCATCAACGCACGGGCCCACCTGGCCCAGGAGATTCGAAGCGCTGTGGACCGGCGCGCGGTGGCAGCGCGAAACCTGGTGCTGGCCACCAAGCCCGCAGAGCGCGATGCCGAAAAAGCCGCCGTCACCAAAGCCCATGAAGACGTCCAGAAGCGCCTGGGCCTGCTCCAGCAGGCCGTAGAGGGCCCGGGCATTCCGGCCAACGTCAAGGCGCTGGTCGCCGACCTCGCGAAGATCGAGCAGTCGTACGGTCCCGTGGCCCTGTCCATCGTCGATTTGGCCATGGCCGACAAAAAGGACGAGGCCATTGCGAAAATCAATGATGAATGCCGGCCGCTGCTCGCCGCCCTGATCGCCAAGACCAGCGAATACCAAAAAACGACCGATGACCGCTCCCAGCAACTGGTGGACTCCTCCGAGGCCGACTTCGAGTTCCAACGGCGGTTTCTGATCGGCCTCGCGCTGCTGGCCACCGTGATCGCGACTGCCTGCGGGGTGGCGATCACCCGCGGCGTGCTCAGGGCCCTGGGTGCGGAACCCGATGCACTGAGCAGTGCCGCCAGCAAGGTGGCGGGCGGCAACCTGTCGAGCATTGCCGGGGCCAGCGCGGCGCCGGACGGAAGCGTGCTGGCATCGCTGAGCGCCATGCAGCAGAACCTGGCCAGCATCGTGAGCAAGGTGCGGGGCGCCACCGACTCCATCTCCACCGGCACCAGCGAAATCGCCATGGGCAATGCAGACCTGAGCCAGCGCACCGAAGAGCAGGCCAGCGCGCTGCAGCAGACTGCAGCCACGATGGAGGAGTTCACCTCCACGATCCGCAACAACGCCGAGAACGCCAAGATGGCCGATCAGCTGGCCATCAGCGCATCCGCCGTGGCCACACGGGGCGGCGAGGTGGTCTCCAAAGTGGTCACCACCATGCGGGACATCAATGACAGCTCGCGCAAGATCTCGGACATCATCGGTGTGATCGATGGCATCGCCTTCCAGACCAACATCCTGGCGCTCAACGCCGCGGTGGAAGCCGCGCGGGCTGGAGAGCAGGGCCGCGGCTTCGCGGTGGTGGCCACCGAGGTGCGCAACCTCGCGCAGCGCAGCGCCAGCGCCGCCAAGGAGATCAAGGCCCTGATCAATGAGAGCGTGGAAAAGGTGTCCGTGGGTACCGGTCTGGTGGACCAGGCCGGGCAGACCATGGTCGAGGTCGTGGGGGCGATCAAGCGCGTGACGGACATCGTCGGCGAGATCAGCTCGGCCAGTTCCGAGCAGAGCACAGGCATTTCCCAGATCGGCCAGGCCGTCAATCAGATGGACCATGCCACGCAGCAGAACGCAGCGCTGGTGGAGCAAAGCGCCGCTGCTGCCAAGAGCCTGGAGATGCAGGCGCAGCAACTGACCGAGGCGGTGCGCACCTTCCAACTGGAAGACTCGGCAAGCACCGCGTTCGGGCACGCGGGGTCAACGCGTGCGATCGCTGGAGTTCCCTCCCGGGCCTTGCTCGCACCGGCTTGAGCCGCGGCCTGCGGCGACTGCGACCTGGCACTTGCGAATAGCGAATTGCGAATTGCCACTTGCGACGGGCCCCACCAGCGGGGGCCGTCGCTGTGGCAGCCCTCGCTCAGACCAGCGGCGGGTCCGTCTCCCGCTCCGGATGGCGGTGGCGGGCAATGCCCTCGATGAACAGCTCGAACTCCCGAGACCCTGCACCGAACACGATCCCTGGGTCCGCGTCTCCCGATGGGAGCGTGGACGGAATCTGCGCCTTGAGCATCAGCGCCGAAGACGCCGGCATGACCAGAATGGTCTTGCCGTGGCGGAACTGGTCCTTGAGGCATTCCATGGTGTGGCCGTCCGCGGACAGCGCCTTCACCCCCGCATCGCCGTCGGGCAGGGCCAATGCATCGAACAGGAAGCCGGGCTCGTTCTCCAGCGACGCATCGGCGTTGATGGCCACCTTGTCGGCCGTTTTCACCGGCCCGATGCGCGGCGCCACGAAGCGGCCGACCGCCCCTTGCGCGAACAGCGCGGCTTGGAGATCCACCGCGCTCTGCCCCACCACGCCATCAGCCACCAGGATGGCCACCTTGCGGCCCATCAGGCTGCCGTCACCCGGACGGGCCAGCAGTGACAACGCGTCCGATCGGGCCACCTCGGGCTTGGGCGGCTTGGCGAGCGCGCGCTGCATGGGTGGGGGCAAAGGCTCCATGCCCAGCCCGGCGGCCACCTCGTGGCCCAATTCCTCGGACACATTCAGCAGCGATGCCACCATGCGCTCCCGCACTGCCGGTACCGTCACCTTGCTCAACTCGAAGCGGAAAGCGGCAGCGATGTGTGCTTTCTCAACGGGCGTCTGGCTCTCCAGGAACAGCCGGGCCTGCGTGTAGTGGTCGGCGAACTTCTCGGGCTTGGCGCGGACCTTGCCTTGTGCTTCCTTGGCCTCGATGCGTGCGGGCACCGACACGAAGCCCTGCGCCGCACCCGCCTGGAAGGGGCAGCCTCCCGCAAGGGAATTGGGCTCGTAGGAGACCTTTCCGCGGTGAATGGCCTGCCGGTGCATGCCGTCGCGCTGGTTGTTGTGCACGGGCGCGACCGGGGCGTTGATGGGCAACTCGTGGAAGTTGGGCCCGCCCAGCCGCGATATCTGCGTGTCGATGTACGAATGGATACGCCCTGCCAGCAGCGGGTCGTTGGAAAAATCGATGCCCGGCACCACGTGCGCCGCACAGAAGGCCACCTGCTCCGTCTCGGCGAAGAAGTTGTCCGGGTTGCGGTTGAGCACCATGCGGCCGATGCGGCGCACGGGCACCAGCTCTTCCGGGATGATCTTGGTGGCGTCCAGGATGTCGAAGCTGAAACTGTCTGCCTGCTCTTCGGTGAACATCTGCACGCCCAGCTCATATTCCGGATAGGCACCGGCCTCGATGCGCTCCCAGAGGTCGCGGCGATGGAAATCTGGGTCTGCGCCGGATATCTTGACCGCCTCGTCCCACACCAGCGAATGCGTGCCGGCCTTGGGGTTCCAGTGGAACTTCACGAACACCGACTCGCCCGCTGCATTGACGAACCGGAAGGTGTGCACGCCGAAGCCCTGCATCGTGGCGTAGCTGCGCGGAATGGCGCGGTCCGACATCACCCACATCAGCATGTGGGTGGACTCCGGCATCAGCGAGACGAAGTCCCAGAAGGTGTCGTGCGCGCTTGCAGCCTGCGGCATCTGGTGATGGGGCTCGGGCTTGACGGCGTGCACCAGGTCGGGGAACTTCATCGCGTCCTGGATGAAGAACACCGGCATGTTGTTGCCCACCAGGTCCCAGTTGCCTTCGTCGGTGTAGAACTTGACGGCAAAGCCGCGCACATCGCGCGCCGTGTCCTTGGAACCGCGCTCGCCCTGCACCGTCGAAAAGCGCACGAACACCGGGGTGATCTTGCCCGCCTCCTTGAACGGTGCGGCCCGGGTGAGTTCGGTCAACGGCTCGTAGCATTCAAAAAAACCGTGGGCGCCAGAGCCGCGTGCATGCACGATGCGCTCGGGAATGCGCTCGTGGTCGAAGTGGGTGATCTTCTCGCGGAGGATGAAGTCCTCCAGCAAGGCCGGGCCACGCTCACCATATTTGAGCGAGTTCTGGTTGTCCGCAATCGGCACGCCCTGGTTGGTGGTGAGCACCTGCCCGGTGGAGTCCACCCGCACCCTGTCCAGGGGGGCGATGGTGGCGTTCACACCTTCGGGCGCCACGGTGCCTGTCTTCTCGGTGCTGTTGGCCTCCGACAAGGTGCTGCCCAGCGGCAGGCGGGACGGTGCCTCTACCGTGGTGCCCGCCGGGGGATTCACGCCGTTCTGAAAGCCGTGTTCGGCCGCCTTGCCCAGGTTGTAGGGCATGGCTGCCGCCATGTCATGGGTCTCGCCAGCCTTGGCGGAATGCGCATCGGCGGGGGGACCGAGAGCGGACGGGCCGCTGTCGGTGTTTCTGGCTGCGGCAGCTGCCGAGGTGCCTGCAGCACGGGTGTCTTTGATCATTGCGGGGCCTTGTTGCGTGGTGGAAGGCCCTGGGACGCGCGGTGTGCTGCTCCAAAGCCACATTCATCTTGTGTACGGCCCCATTGCGGGCTTGTAGGCGGCGGCGCTGGAGGGCGGTCAGGGAATGAACCGGCTCAGGTCCCCGCTTTCCCGCGCTCCAAGGAGCCCACCCTTCCCAAGAGACGCCAGCGCCACCTACCTGCCAGTAAGAATCGGTTGTAATCCACACTGCAGGTTTGCGTGCCGAGCCCCGGCACCCCCGCCACCACCGAACCGTGATTGCAAGGACGGAACATGCCGGACAGCCCCGCCGCAGCCCCCCACGCTCCCCGCCAACGGGGCGACTCGGTCCGTTGGCTGCGCCTGCTGGTCATGCTGAGCATTGCAGTCCCCCTGTTCATCTATCTGGTGGTGGGCGCGGTGCGGTACGTGGGCGCCCGCGACGACGCCGCCGCGCGCGTGAGCCGCTCGCTGCGGGTCGCCCATGAGCATGCCTCCAAGGTGATCGCGGCGTCGGAAGCGCTGCAGGACAAGGTGCTGGTGCTGGTCAGCGGCAGAAACCCGGCTGAACTGCGCAGCAACGAAACCGCCTTGCACGAGGCGCTGCGGGCCAGAACCGTGGACCAGCCCCAGATCCAATCCATTCTGATCCTGGACGCCCAAGGCAAGACCGTCGCCAGCAGCCGCCTGCTGCCGTTCCCGGTCACGGACCTGTCCGACGGCGAGTACTTCAAGGTCCATCAACAGGGCTTCAAGGGCTCCTACCTGTCCAAGCCCCTCGTGACGCGCACGACGAAAGAACCGGTGCTCAACCTCAGCACCGGCTTTTACGACCACGAGGGCCGGTTCGCCGGGGTCATCAACGTCACCCTGCTGACGTCCTACTTCCGCGGCTACTACAGCGACCTGGTGGCCGACGACCCGGGCCTGGCGGTCAATCTGTTTCGGGAAGGCGGGGAAATCTACACCCGGTGGCCGGACATCGCTGGTGCGCCGGACCGGCTGTCGCCGCAAGGCCCGGTGCTCACGCACCTGCGCACGGGCGAGGAGTCTGCGCAGCTGCGGGGCATTTCATCGGTCAACGGGGAAGACAGTTTCCTGGCCTACCGCAGGGTCAACAACTACCCCCTCTACGTGGGCACGGGCATGAGCCTGATTGCGCTGCGCAATGACGTGCTGACCGAGCTGGGGACGCTGTTCGCCATGGGCGCGCTGCCCGTGGCGGCACTTTTCCTGACGGCCACCCTCGCGCTGCGCAACGCCCGGACCGCGCTGCAGACCATGGAGAGCCTGGAGAAGGAAATCGAAACCCGCCACCGCGCCGAGGAGGCCCTGCTGCAGGCCCAGAAGCTGGAGGCGCTGGGCCGGCTCACCGGCGGCGTGGCGCACGACTTCAACAACGCGCTGATGGTGGTGAGCAACAACCTGCACCTTATCAGGCGCGCGGCACCGGGCGTGGCGACGAAGCAAGTGGACTCCATCGCACGGGCGGTCAAGTCAGCCACCAACCTCACACGGCAACTGCTGGCCTTCTCGCGCCGCCAGCCGCTGGTGGCAGAACACGTGGTGCTGCAGGAGAAGCTGCCGTCCATCAAGGACCTGGTCAGCCCGGCGGTGGGAAGCCAGATCCAGCTGGATGTCCAGGTGGATGCCGCCACCGCACCGGTCACCCTGGACCTGGCGGAACTGGAACTGGCGCTGCTGAACCTGGCCATCAACGCGCGGGACGCCATGCCCAAGGGCGGATCGCTGTCGATCATGGCGCGCAATGCGACCGCCGCAGAAGCAGGCACCAGCACGCCCACGGACATGGTGCTCATCGACGTGCAGGACTCGGGCACAGGCATCGCGCCGGAGCTGATCAGCAAGGTCTTCGAGCCCTTCTTCACGACCAAGGCCGTCGGCGAGGGCACCGGCCTGGGCCTGAGCCAGGTGTACGGCATGTGCCAGCGCCTGAACGGGCGGGCAGAGATCTCCAGCGAGCTGGGCGTGGGCACACGGGTGCGCCTGCTGCTGCCCGCAGCCGCGCCACAGGTGCAGCAGGCCTCGGCGTCCCACCCCACGCTCGCACCGCTGGGCAAGACCGTGCTGATGGTGGAAGACAACGAAGAGGTCGCCGCATCGCTGGTGCCCATCCTCGAATCGCTCGGTTGCCGCGTGACGCATGTGGACCGCACGGCCAAGGCCCGGCAACTGCTGGAGCGCGGCGACCAGCCGGACATCGTGCTGTCCGACGTGGTCATGCCGGGCGACATGGATGGGGTGGGCCTGGCCCAGTACATCCGCCAGACCTGGCCGCGGCAGCAGCTGCTGCTGATGACGGGGTATGCCGAGCAGCTGGACAGCATCCGCGGCCTGGGGTTCGAGGTGCTGCCCAAGCCCTGCACGCCGGAGATGCTGTACACGGCGCTGGCGAAGCTCACCCGGGCCCACTCACAAGGCTGAATGGCCGGTTCGCCCTGCGCTATCGCGCTGGGATGGGCCTGAGAACGGCCTGCCTGGACGATTGGATATCTTAAAAACACGAATGGCGCCCATCGCCAAGGCGCTGCGGGGAACACTTGCATCCATGCAATCAGCATGACCACTGCAAGGCGAGGACCCCATGACACTGCACCATTCCATTCAGCGCGCCACCCTGGCCCTGGCCTGCGCCACACTGGCCTCTGTCGCCGTGGCACACGGCACCTCACACAGGGGCAAGGCCCATAGCGGCGGCATCCAGAGCGCGCCTTCGGCCACCGTCAAAGCGCCCTACGACATCGTCCACACCAAGATCACCACCGACGGAAATGTGGCGATCTTTCACATGCACGTGTCTGGCAAAGCCGGCGCGAGCAAGCCGACCAGAACGGGCAAGCTGGCTGGCAGCAGCGTGTTCTCCTATGTGTGGCCCACCACGCTCGACCCCGCATCGGTAGGGTTTGAGCCCGGCAGCGGCATCCTGGCATTTGCCGTGACTTCCCACCCCGACTTCGACGACACCCCGCTCTTCGACGAGAACGGCGATGGCCGCACCGGCAACGACGGTGGCGTGTGGCATTCGCACTGGGTGGTACTGCAGCCCGACGAGGCGTGCGGCAAAGGTGCGCTCAAGGTAGTGGACATTCCGCAGGGCAGCAAGCCCCGTGTCCCCAAGACGTGGCCCGGGCTGCCCATCCTGATCGACAGCCCCGGCTGGAGCCCCACCTTCTCCGGCGGCACGCTGGAGGTGCGCGTGCCTTTTGACGACATCGGTGCCGTCAACGCAGCCAGCTTCGACGGCGTGACGGCCGCGCTGCGCGTGAATGCCAGCGTGCACAGCCCGCTGCTGTGCGTCGTCGATGTGTTCAAGACCGCGTCGGGCGACCTGTCCCTACCCGGCAAGACGAACAAGTAAGACGGGCAGACAGCGACCGCGAGGGCACGCAGGCTGCGTGCCCATCGGTTGCAAGCCTGTGATTCATTGCCGCGACACCCCGGACGACCCCATGCAAATTTCAGTCTACGACACCTACGTGCAGCGCCCCGACGGGCGGCGCATGCACTTCGACATCCTGGTACCTGGCAACCTGACCGATGAAGAGCGCGTCCTGCAGTATGGCCGCACCTATCTGGCGGCCAGGGGCCTTGAAGCCACCGCGCTGAAAGCCGAGAAGTGCAACTTCTGCCATACCGAGTCCGCCCACCCAGCGGTAGAGCAGGAGATCGCGCAGCACGGCTTCGCCATCATCGAGCTGGAGCACTGCACGTGATGGCCGCACTGCCCATCGCCTGCATGGACCGCCCGGCAGCACCGCCTGCCACGGCGCCAAGGCGGCAGGCTTCAAGGGCCGAAGCATCATGAAAACCGAACGCCCCATGGTGCTGGCCTTGCGCCATGTCCACTTCGAAGACCTGGGCACCCTGGAGCCCCTGCTGCGCAGGCGCGGCTACGAGGTGCGCTATGTTGACCCTGCGTTGGACGACCTGCAAGCCATCGACCCCACCACACCGGCACTCGTCGTCGCGCTGGGCGGCCCGGTGAGTGCGGTCGATGAGGACCGCTTTCCTTTTCTGACGGCGGAACTGCGCCTGCTGGAGCGGCGACTGGCCAGCGGCAAGCCCTTGCTGGGCATCTGCCTGGGTGCACAGCTCATTGCAAGGATTGCGGGTGCCCGGGTACAGCCCATGGGGTACCCTGAGATAGGCTTCAGCCCGTTGACCCTGTCGTCGGGGACTGCACCGGAGCTGTCCGTGCTGGCCCCGCTGGCAGGCATCCCTGTGCTGCACTGGCACGGCGACCATTTTGAGTTGCCCCGGCATGCGCAACTTCTCGCCAGCACCGCCCTGTGCAAGGAGCAGGCCTTCACCCTGGGCACGGCTGTGCTGGCGCTGCAATTCCACCTGGAGGCAGACCCTCGCCGCATCGAGCAATGGCTGGTGGGCCACAGCAGCGAGCTGCGGCAGGCGGGAGTTGCGCCCCACCGCATTCGCGCCGATGCGCTGAAGGTGGGTGGGGCGCTGGAACAGGCCGCGCAGCACGTGTTCACCCGCTGGCTGGAATCGTGCAAGCTTTAAAAAGATCCAGGCGCGCCCGGCTCGGTCCAGCCTGACACCACCGCCTTGGTGAGCGCCCAGCATTGCGGGGGGCTATCGGGCCGGCGAGAGCACTTCGGCCCCGCAATTTTCAGGGTAAACCCGCCGCTCGGCGATGACCGTGTGGGTAACATTCCCCATGCCCTTGAACTCCATCACGCCAGCGAGTCAGGCCGAACAACAACGCCGAAAGCTCGGCGCGCTGCTGGTCGGGGGCAATCTCTTGCTCGGCGCAGTGCTGGCAGGTCTGGTGCTTTCCGTTCTGTCCTCTTCCCGGCAAGCGCATGAAGACCGGGCGCGTGCTGCAGCCGAGCGGTTCGTCGCCATCGCCAGTGCCAGCCTGCAGTCGGAACTGGGCGTGGTGGACACGGTGCTGAAGATCACCATGGGCGATCTGCAACGGGCTGGCTTCGACGCGGGCGCCACCGTGCAGGACATCAACGACCACCTGGCGGCCAAGCACCGGGTGCTGGCAGGGGTGGAGGGGTTTCGGGTGGCGGATGAAAACGGTCTCGTCCGGTGGGGCAACCTCATCGACAGCACCTCTCCACCCGACATCACCGACCGGGACTTCTTCTTTTTCGCCAGGGATTCCAGCTCCGACAAGGCGGTCGTCTCCGACCCCGTGATCTCGCGAGTGTCGGGCCACCCGGTCATCGTCGTGGCCCGCCCCATGGCATGGGACGGCAAGTTCCGGGGCGTGCTGTACGCCAGCATCCATACCGAGCACTTCGAACAAATCTTCAAACGGTACGAGCTGGCCGATTCCGACGGCATTTCGCTCAGAACCAACGACCTGAAGCTGGTGGCATTGCAATCCCCGCGGGGCCGCGGTGCGGCGGCGGTGGGCAGCCGGGACGTCGCGCAGGAACTGCAGGACTCGCTGCGCAGCAAGCCGTCGGCCGGCAGCTACCTGGCGACCTCGAAAGTCGACGGCATCAGCCGCACCTTCGCCTACCGCCAGGTGGACGGCTGGCCCCTGCTCGCGATTGCCGGACTGGACAACTCCAATCGGTGGAGCCAATGGCGCGGCGAGATGCTGGTAGTGTCGCTCCTGGCAGGCTTGGCGTGGGCACTGAGCTGCGCGGCGACCATCGCCGTCTACCGATTCGGCAGCCGCGCTCTCCGCGCAGTGGCTGCGTTGCAAGCCCAAGGCCGGCAGACGCAGACGCTGCTGCGCGTGGCGGGAGACGGCATCCACATCCTGGACCGCGCGGGGCGCCTGGTCGAATTGAGCGACTCATTCGCCGAAATGCACGGCTCGTCCCGGGACAAGCTGCAAGGCCAGCATGTGTCGAGCTGGGACGCGAACCAGAACGAGGCCCGGATCGATGCCTGGCTGGCCAAGATCCGGGATGGGGACAGGCAGCGTGTGGAGGTCCAGCATGTGCGCTCCGACGGCAGCATCATCGATGTGGACCTGCACTGGCGCGCCGTCGACATCGACGGACACCTGCTGATCTTCGGCTCGGCCAGGGACATCACCGACAAGAAACGCCTGCTCCAAAGCCTGGAAGAGTCCTCGGCGCGCATCCAGGACCTGTATGACCACGCACCCTGCGGATACTTTTCGCTGGACGCGGACGGGCGCTTCGTCCACCTGAACGCCACTGCCAAGGCATGGCTGGGGGGAGATTTACCGTCCGACGCGAAGTTCGTGGGGCTGCTGGACGCGGTGACCCGCCCGCAGTTTCGGGACCATTTCATCGCCCTGGCCCTGCAGCTCCACGCACCCGAGATCGAGGTCTGCATCTCGCCCGCCAACGCCCCGCAGCGCCACCTGTGCATCAATTCCACCGCCGTAAGGGATGCCGATGGCAACTTCCTGATGAGCCGCACGGTGGCGGTGGACATCACGGCCCAGCGTGAAGCGCAGCAGCGTGTGGAGTCGCTGTTGCGCGAGCAGTCGGCCATGCTCAACAGCGATGTGGTCGGCATGGTCAAGTTCCACCATGGCAAGGTCCGCTGGAAAAACCGGGCCTTCGAAAAAATGCTGGGCTACGAAGACGGTGAACTGACCGGCGCCGCCATCGACATTCTGTGTGCGGAAGACGGCGATCGCCATGCGCTGGCGCAAGAGACCCTGCTGGACCTGCGCAGGGGAGACAACTACCGGGACGACGTGCGCCTGAAGAAAAAGCACGGCGACGTGATCTGGGTGGATCTCAACGGCGTCCAGCTGTCCGACACCGAATCGTTCTGGATGGCGGTGGACATCACCGAAGCCAAACGCGCGCACGAACAGATCACCCACGTGGCCTTTCACGACGCGCTCACGCAGTTGCCCAACCGGCTGCTGCTGCTGGACCGCATGCAGCAGGCCCTGGCCGGCGCGCAGCGGTTCGGGCACGAGGTGGCTGTGTGCTTCATCGACCTGGACGGCTTCAAGGAAGTGAACGACCAGCACGGGCATGAGGCGGGGGACAAGCTGCTCGTGGCGATCGCCGCACGGATCACCGCCAGCATCCGCGCGACGGACACCGCGGCGCGGATCGGGGGCGATGAGTTTGTCCTGCTGCTCGCGCCGCTGTCGGGCAACGAATGGCACGCCATCCTCGAGCGGCTCATGCAGACTGTCGATGCGCCGATCGCGCTGGGTGAACGGTTGCAGGTCAACCTGGGGATGAGCATCGGCGTCGCCCTGTCCAAAGGCCGCACCGAGGCTGAAGTGCTGGTGGCCGAGGCCGACGAAGCGATGCTTCAGGCCAAGCGCGGTGGCAAGGGGCGCATCCATCTGGCGGGCAGCGCGCAGCAGGCAGCTTGACGGCTCTGGGTTCATCGCTGCTGGTTGTAGCGCACTTCGCGGCTATATCGGGCTCTTGCGGAACGAGCCCATGCTGCGCCCGGGCCGAGCAGAGCCCTGATTGCAGGGTGACCCAGGCAGGCCCACGCCTGGAGCGCAGCCGTCGCCGCGCCGGCGCGTGGCCTTTTTTATTTTCCTGGAAGCCTGCCCCCCGGTGCGTCCCGGTGTGTGCCTGACTTGCCACAAGAATGACGGCTTCCGCCTACATCGGCGGGGGGCCGGCACTGCCCATACTGCGCCATGCAAACGCCTGCCCGACACACTTCGCCGACCCGGCCCTGGTGGCCTCTGCCTGTGCTCGCGCTGCTCGCCGGCTGCTCCTTCGCAGGCGCCGGGGCGCAGCCGCTGGTACCGCCGGGCGTCGGCCCCAACCCGCCACTGCCGCCACCGCAAAAGAACCTGCTCATTCCCACGGTCAACATCGCGCCGGCAGACCAGTGGCCGCAGGGCACGATGCCATTGGCACCTGCTGGGTTCAAGGTGACCGCGCTGGCCACCGGGCTGGACCATCCGCGCTGGGTGTACACCCTGCCTAACGGCGACGTGCTGGTGGCCGAGAGCAACAAGCCGCAGCCTGAAGAGGGCTCCAAGAATGTCCATGCCGACGGCCTGCGGGGCAAGGCCATGGGCATGGTCATGAAACGTGCCGGCGCAGGCACGCCCAGCGCGGACCGGATCACGCTGCTGCGCGATGCCGACGGCGACGGCGTGGCGGAGACCCGGGCGGTGTTCATGAAGGATCTGGTGTCGCCGTTCGGCATGGCGCTGGTGGGCAACCAGCTCTACATCGCCAACGCGAATGCCATCGTCAAGGTGCCGTATGAAACCGGGCAGACATCGGTGACGGCAGCTCCCGCCAAGGTCACGGACCTTCCCGCAGGTGCCAACCACCACTGGACCAAGAACATCATCGTCAGCGCGGACGGCAGCAAGCTCTACGCGACGGTGGGCTCCAACAGCAACATCGGCGACAACGGCATGGAAGCCGAACAGGGCCGCGCAGCCATCTGGGAGGTGGATTTGGCCACCGGCAACAAGCGGCCGTTTGCCACCGGCCTGCGCAACCCCAACGGCCTGGGCTGGGAGCCGCAGAGCAAGGCGCTCTGGACCGTCGTGAACGAGCGGGATGAGCTCGGCAACGATCTCGTGCCCGACTACCTCACCTCCGTGAAGGACGGCGCTTTCTACGGCTGGCCCTGGAGCTACTGGGGCCAGAATGTGGACAGCCGCGTGAAGCCGCCCAACCCCGACATGGTCGCCAAGGCCGTGGCGCCCGACTACGGTTTGGGCTCCCACGTGGCGCCGCTGGGTCTGGCGTTCTCCGATGAGCGCATGCCTACGCAGTACGCCAGCGGCGCCTTCATCGGGCAGCATGGCTCCTGGAACCGCAAGGAGCTCACGGGCTACAACGTGGTCTTCGTGCCGTTCGCGGGCGGGCGGCCGTCCGGGCCGCCGGTGCAGTTTCTGACGGGTTTCCTCAGCAAGGACGGCAAGGCGTATGGACGCCCCGTGGGCGTGGCCCTGGACGCCAAGGGCGCGCTGCTGGTGGCCGATGACGTCGGCAACACCATCTGGCGGGTGGTCCGCTCGGAATGAGCGCCACGCCGCAGCGCACCTGACTTACTTCGCGCGTTGGGCACGGCGACAATCGCCTGTGGCACGTGCCACATCCCGCGTGCCATTTGCGACTGCCACATGCCATGACCCGCACGCACGGGCCCATGGCGGGCAAGCCGTCCTCATCCTCTTTTGTCGGGTTCACCTGTGCTCTTGACCTTGTCGCCCACCCATCGGCGCAGCCTTTGTCTCGCGATGGCGGGCTGCGCCGGCCTCGCGGCGCACGCTGCTGACGAAGCCATTGCCGCGCCACCCACCGTGGCCGAGGCCACGCCGGTGCTCGGCACCGTCGAGGTGCTGGACAGCACCGCCGCCCAGCGCCGCTTCGACAGCGCGGCCAGCCACAGCAGCGTGGCCGTCGACGGCTTTTCAGCGCCCATGCCGCTGGTGCACCTGTCGGAGCTGCTGAGCGGCCAGGCCGGGGTGGTGACGCAGGACCGCGGCAACTATGCACAGGATCTGCAGATCGCCGTGCGGGGCTTCGGCACCCGTGCCACCTTCGGCGTGCGCGGAGTGCGCATCCTGGTCGACGGCATTCCCGCGACCATGCCCGACGGCCAGGGCCAGGCCGCGACCGCCCACCTGCCGTCTGCCGCACAGGTCGATGTGCTGCGCGGCCCGCTGGCGCAGCTGTATGGCAATGCGGCCGGCGGCGTGGTGCAGGTCACCACGCGCGAGCCCCGCGCCGCCGGCACCGCGCAGGCGGGCGTGGCGGTGGGCTCGTTCGGCCAGCGGCTGGTGGATGCCTCGCTGGACTTTGGCGACCAGCGCCTGGGCGGCCTGGTGGACCTGTCGCATTTCGAGATCGACGGCTGGCGGGCGCACAGCGCTGCGCAGCGCACGCACTTCAACGGCAAGCTGGTGGCCCGGCCGGATGCGCGAACGCGCATCACCGCGCTGGTGAATGTGTACGACCAGCCGCTGGCACAAGACCCCCTGGGCCTCACGCGCACCCAGATGCGGGACGACCCGCGCCAGGCCGCCGCGGTCGCCACGGCCTTTGACACCCGCAAATCGGTGGCGCAACACCAGCTGGGCGTGGTGGTGGACCACCAGCTGTCTTCGGTGGACAGCGTGCAATTGCGCGCTTATGGCGGCGCGCGCGAGCTCACGCAGTACCTGTCCTTCAGCGGGGCCGCCGCCAACAGCGCGGGCGGCGTGGTGGAACTGGACCGCAGCTACCGCGGCGTGGGCGCCACCTGGACGCGGTCCGTGCGGCTTGCATCCGGCCTGCCGGTGACCTGGACGGCGGGCCTGGAGACACACCGCATGGCAGAGCTGCGCCAGGGCTTCGTGAATGAAGCCGGCGACAGCGGCGCCTTGCGCCGCAACGAGGACGACCGTGCCACCAACACCGATGTCTACGGCCAGCTCGACGCGTGGCTCTCGCCACGCTGGCGTGCCATCGCCGGGGTCCGCACCAGCCAGGTGAGGGTGCGGGTGGACGACCGTTACGTCACCCCTGCCAATCCCGACGACAGCGGGTCCCGCACCTGGCGCCACACCAGCCCGGTGCTGGGTGTGGTGTGGGCGGCCACCGACGCGCTCAACCTCTACGCCAATGCGGGCCGCGGCTTCGAGACACCTACGCTGGCAGAGATGGCCTACAGCACGGGCAACGCAGGCCCCAACTACGCTTTGTCCGCATCGCGAAGCCGGCAGTGGGAGGTCGGGGCCAAATGGCGTAGCGAGCGCCAGCAGATCGACCTCGCCTGGTTCGATACGCGCAGCCGTGGAGAGATCGTCCCGGTGGAAACCGTCAACGGCCGCTCGGTCTTCCAGAACGTGGACAACGTGCGCCGGCGCGGCCTGGAGCTGGCCTGGCGGGCGGCCTGGGGCGCCTGGTCGCCCAGTGCCAGCTACACGTACCTGGATGCGCACTTCGGCAACGCCTACACGGGTGCAGCCGGTGCCGCGATAGCCGCCGGCAACCAGTTGCCCGGCCCTGCCCGGCATGTGGCGCACTGGGCCCTCGACTATGCCCCCAGCTCCCAATGGCGCGTGGGCGGCGCCGTGAACCTGTCGGGCCGCGTGTTCGCGAACGACACCAACAGCGAATCCGCGGCGGGCTTTGCGGTGGTGGGCCTGCACGCGGGCTACCAGCTGCGCGGCACCACGCCCGGCGCAGCACGCTGGCAGCTGTGGGCCCGGCTCGACAATCTTTTCAACCGGCACTACGCAGGCACGCTGATCGTGAACGACGGCAACGGCCGCTTCTTCGAGCCTGCGGCGGGCCGGCGGCTGATGGTGGGCGTGCGGGCGCAGTTCCTCTGAGGCCAGACGGGACCGCACCGCACGGCCACGTTGCGCGCAGATTCAGCGCACAGCGCCAAGGCCAAACGTTTACGGAGCAGCCACCAGGCTCGCAAAGGCCGCGTTCAGCGCCGCTTCGGCCGACAGCAGGCGCTGCCGCGCCTCTGCAGACCACGCGCGGTCGCGTGCCAGGCTGTCCTTGCCGCTGGCGATCATCCGCTGAACTTCTTGCGGTTGCGGCCCGCCCGTGCCGGTGCGGGTCAGGACCATTTCCGCAGGCGACAGCGCGCGGCGGAACTCCTTCTCCCCCAAGGGAAGCCGCTGCTCCTTGAGATCGTATTTTCTGCCTGCTTCGCGGTAGATCCTCACAGCCTCTGCGTACGGAAAGTCCTTGGGCCGGATGTTGCGTTCCTTCGCAAACAGCACGACATCGGAGGCGAAGTGGTGCCCCACGCGAAACGGTATGCCGTGGCTGCGCTGCAAGGCCTCCGCCAGCTCCATCGACGTGGTCCATTCCGACTCCAGCTCCTCCAATGCGCGTGCCGGGTCGATGCGCAGCGAGTCCAGGACATCGGTGAACTGCTGCAGCATTTCCACCCCCTGCACGAATGTCTTGGCGCCGGCGGGGCTCCATGTGTTCTTGTAGTCGATCATGCCCGGTGTCACGTTATGGGCGCGCCACAGCGACGCCTGCGCAGACGCCACCACGTCGCTGGCCTTGGCCCGGGTGTTCTGGATGATGCCGGGGTTGGCCTTTTGCGGCATGGCGCTGCTGGTGTAGGTTCTGGAGCTGGCCAGCAGCAGCCAGGGCCGGGTCTGGTGGTACTGCGTATGGACGTCCTGCATGAACGCACCGACACGGATGGCGGTGGAGCTGGCGATGGACGTGGCCTCGATGGGGATGTCATAGGTGCTGATCTGCCCGGCGTCGAGCGAGTTCACGATCAGCCCGTCGAACCCCAGCAGTTGGGCCAGGCGCTCCCTGTTGATGTTCCAGCTGGAGTTGGACAAAACCGCCGTGCCCATGGGGCTGAGGTTCACGCGCGCGTAGGCCTCGCGGATGCGTGCCGAGTCCCGTCCGAACGAGTCGGCAAAGGCCAGCAGGTAGTGCGCATAACTGATGGGCATGGCCTGCACGCCGTTGGTGTACGCCGGCACATACGTGGCGGTGTGGGCCTGCGCGATGGTGATGAGCCGCGCCCGCACCTGGTCCAGCGCGTCCGCGAAATCCAGCATCTCCAGCCGCAACTGCGCGGCATTCAGCGTCGAATGGATGTCCTGGCGGCTGCGGCCGGTGTGGATGAGCGTGGCCTCGGGCCCCACGGCATCGGTGATGATCTTTTCGACCTGGAGCACGTCGGTGGGGCGCTTGCCGCCGGGCGCAGAGGCCTGGGCGATGGACTGCTCGACACCACGCGCAATGCGGCCTGCCAGGGGCTTGGGAATGATGCCCTGCTCCACATTCATCACGGCCGAAGCCATGTTGATGCGGCCGAACCAGTAGAAGGTGTCCTGCGACCGCGACAGCGCACTGGTGGCCTCGCCTTTGACCACCCCCTGGATCCTGGCGACCTGAGCCTGGCATTCGGCCGTGGTCTTGCACGCGGTGTCCAGCGTATCGGCGGCCTGCGCCTGGCCAAGCGACAGGATGGCTGCGACCACCGCCAGCATGGAAAAGCGGGAGGTGCGTCCGGTGGCGCGGTGCGGCGAGCGGGTCGGGTGGGTCGAAAGCGATGGCATGGGTGTTGTCTCCTGAATAGCCCCGGGACTTTTGATGTCCCTTTCGGCAATAACATTCGTGAATTGGATGGACGGGTGTACGTGCGCCCCTTCTGCAAGGCCACGGCATCGTGGCATGCCGGCCCGAACACCACCAATAGTTCTTTCGCATCTCTATTCATTTTCTGAATGCCGCCATGTCTGAGCCCTCCCCCTCGGTCCTGTTCAATCGCATCCTGGGACGCGTGCGCCTGCGGCACCTGCAACTGGCCATCGCGATCGCCGACCTGCAAAGCCTGCACCGGGCCGCATCGGCGATCGGACTGAGCCAGCCTGCGGCCACCCATGCCCTGGCAGAGCTGGAGGCCACGCTGGGTGGCGCCATTTTTGAAAGACACGCCAAAGGCATGCGGCTGACCACCCTGGGCAGCGCGGTGCTTCCGCTGTTGCGGGCGGCCCTGGTGCCCATACAGGCCGTGGCAGGCAACGCAGCACTCATGCAGCAGGGGGCGGCCTCCGCACCGATCCGCATCGGCAGCATTGCGGCGGGTATCAACGGCCTGTTGACCACCGCGATTGCGGCGTACTGCGCAGTGCAGCCGGATGTGGTGATGGATGTGCAGGAAGTCACCATCGACAACCTGCTGGCCAGCCTTCAGGACGGCAAGCTGGATCTCGCGATTTGCCGCGAACCGGATCCCATGCCCCAGGGGTTCGAATTCCATGCGGTGCACAACGACCAGTTCGTCATTGCGTGCCGCCCCCAGCACCCGTTGACCCGGCAGGCCGCGCTGAGTGCCTCAGACCTGCTCGCGCAGCGCTGGCTGGCACCACCGCTCACCGGGCTCGGGCCCCAGCAGGTCGAGCAACTGTTTGACGACCTGGGCGGTGTCCCGCAGCTGTGCAGGGTGTCCGGCCGCTCCGCGGAAATCGCCTACGCCCTGCTGTGCGGCAGCGACTTGCTGGTGTACGTGCCGATGAGCCTGGTGCGGCCTTTCGTGCAGCGGCAGGACCTGGCGATCCTGGCGTGGCAACCCAGGCCCGTGCCGCCGCTGGGCGTACTGGCCCGTGTGGACGCGATGGCGGACCGCACCCACCCCTGCCGCCGTTTCATCGACCACCTGCTTGCAAGACCGCAGTAGCGCTGCGGGCTAACGCGGCAACGCGTAGGCACGCACCGAGTCGCCGGCCTTGGTGCCGGTGGAGCCATGCCCACCCGCCACGACGACCACGTACTGGCGACCATCGCCACCGGTGTAGCTCATGGGGGTGGCTTGCCCGCCGGCGGGCAGGCGGTCGTGCCAGAGAATGCGGCCGTCGCTCACGGCATAGGCGCGCACATAGTTGTCGAGCGCCCCCGAATAGAAGGCGACGCCGCCTGCCGTCACCACCGGCCCGCCGATGCCGGGCACACCCATGCGGAACGGCAGTGGCACCGGTGCCAGGTCGCGCACCGTACCGTTGCGGTGCTTCCACGCAACCTGGCCGGTGCGCAAGTCCACGCCCGCCACGTAACCCCAGGGCGGCGCCTGGCAGGGCAGACCGATAGGCGAGACGAAGGGCTTCATCGACGCCGCGAACGGCGCGCCAAAGTTCTCGTTGAGCGCAGGCAGGCTGCCTTTGGGCGGCCCGCCGTTCTGCACCAGCAGGCTGGTGTCGTCCTTGCGCGGGACCAGTCGGGAAACGAATGCCAGATAGGTGGGCGTCGTGAACGCGACCTGGCGGTCCGGGTCGACCGCAATACCGCCCCAGTTGAACACGCCGAAGTTGCCCGGGTACACCAGGGTGCCTTGCTCGGACGGCGGGGTGAAGCGGCCCTCGTAGCGCAGCCGATGGAACGCAATGCGGCAGGCCAGCTGATCGAACATCGTGGCGCCCCACATGTCGCGCTCGCGCAGTGGCGGCGGGTTGAACGACAGCGCCGACCGCGGCTGCGTGGGCGCCGTGTGGTCGCCGGTGGCAGCACCCTGGGGCGCCGGCTCTTCCTGCACCGGCAGCACCGGGGCGCCGGTGCGGCGGTCCAGCACGAACAGCTCGCCCTGCTTCGTGGGCTGCACCAGCGCCGGCACGGTCTGGCCGTTGACCTGCAGATCGATCAAGGTCGGCTGGGCTGGCACGTCGTAGTCCCACAAGTCGTGGTGCACGGTCTGGAAGTGCCAGCGCACGCGGCCGCTGGCCAGGTCCAGCGCAACGACGGACGATGAATAGCGCTCCACCGCCGGAGTGCGGCGGCCGCCCCACTGGTCGGGCGGCTGGTTGCCCATGGGCACATAGACCATGCCGAGCGCTTCGTCCACGCTCGATATCGACCAGCTGTTGGGCGAGTTGGGCGTGTACGTTCGGCCCGGTGGCAGCGGCGCGGTGTCCTCGGGGTTGCCCGAATCCCAGTTCCACACCAGTGCACCGGTATCGATGTCGAAGGCGCGGATCACCCCCGACTGCTCTTTGACCGACGCGTTGTCCAGCACGGTGCCGCCCACGATCACGTAGCGCTCGGTCACCACCACGGGCGATGTGGAGTAGTAGGCCCCCGGGCGAAGGTTGGGCATGCGCTGCCACAGGTCGATCTGGCCAGTACCTCCCCCGAAGTTGGCGCACACGGCGCCTGTCTCGGGCTTCAACGCAATGATGCGGCCATCCGCCGTGGGCATGAACAGCTTCGCGGTGCAGGCCGCGTCCGTGGCCCCGCGCTGTGCGGCGACGGGTGGGCGGCGCGTGCTGACAGCGCCAGGGGCCGCTGCCGCAGGCTCGGCCAACTGCGCGGGCCTGCCCGTCGCGGAAGCGGCGGCAGGCGCGGCTGACATTGGCGTCGTGGAGCCTGCGCTCGCGCCGCGAGGCGGCTGGTAAGACAGGCCCCGGCAGGTCAGATGCTGCAGAGCGAGCTGGTTTTCGATCTGGGGGTCGTAGCGCCACAGCTGCTTGCCGGTGGTTGCATCCAGCGCGATCACCGACTGGTGTGGTGTGCACAGGAAGAGCCGGTTGCCGACCTTGAGCGGGGTGACCTCGTACGTGGTCTCTTCGGGATCGCCCGGCTTGCCCCGCACATCACCCGTGCGGTATTCCCATGCCAGCTGCAGCTGCGCCACATTGGCGGGCGTGATGTCTGCCAGCGGCGAAAAGCGCTGGCCCAGGCCCGTGCGCCCGTAGGCATGCCATTCGCCCGGCGGCACCACAGGATTGACAGCCGTGCCCGGCGCCGCGTCTGCCACGGGGTTGGCCGCGGCCGGCGCAGAAGGTGGAGTTGGGATCTGCGGCAGTTGCCCCGCCATGTCATGGGGTTCGCGGAACCACGACGCTACGGCCACGGCGGCGGACATGAGCATCACCACCGCCAGCAGTCCCCGGTGCGACGCCCCGAAACGCTGGCGCACCGGCTGCGCGCCGGCTGGCTGCGATGGGCTTCGGACCGCATGCGCGGAGGCAACGGTGGCATGCCCAGCCCACGGGCTCAGCAGCCACGCACCCAGAACGAACAACACGTCCAGCCGCGCAGCCAACGGCCACCAGTCGAGTCCGACCTCCCACAGCGCCCACGCGAGCGACCCGCCGAGCACCACGGCATACAGGCCGCGCGCCCAGGTGCTCTGGCGAAACCACAACCCTCCCGTGACCATGAGTGCAGCACCGACGGCCGCGTAGTACCCGCTGCCGCCCAGCCATACCAGCCAGATGCCGCCAGCCGCAATGGCTGCTCCCAACAAAGCGACGACGACGCCCGTCACCTTGGCCCTGCGTGTTTGAACTGCCATGCTGCCCATCCCGTCTGCTCAGTGGATATCCATTGCGTGCGCTGCGCAATGCGCGCACGCTCGCTCGCTCGCTAGGTGAAGCGACATGGTGCCCGCGGTCTGTACTCCACAAGAGTGGGTTCTCGCGCTGTCGGCGAGTGCGCACCCACCTACAGCAGCGGCTCCCAGGTTCCGAAGCAGTACGGGGATGACCTTGTCGGCAGGTCGTGTGCAAAGCAAAAAGGGCTCCCGAGGGAGCCCTTTGAGACGAGACTGCAGGGCAGTGTGGGGAATACGTCCACATGGTATCGACACCCGGATGGTGCCGCCCATGGGAAGGCCCGCATCGCCTGCATTACATGAGGTTGCCGATTTCGCCGTGCGAGATCTGGCCGGTGCGCACGGCCTCTGCGGCCTGGGCGCGGACTGCAGTGCGGTCGGCCGTGGACTTGTAGGTCACCACGCGGGAGCCGGCAGGCTCGATGCTGTGCGTGCGGGCTTCCGTCACGGCTTCGGCATTGACTTCGGCGCGGGTGCGGTTGGTATCGAATTGCAGTGCGAACTGCGAAGCATCGGCTTCATCGGCATGCGCGCCAAATGCGGCGAAAGCGGACACAGCGGCGATGGAGAGGAAGCGTACGGTCTTGTTCATGATGAAATTCCTTGGGATAAAAAAGCGCTCAAAAAAAGCCGGAACGAAGTGCCAAGCGCAGATGCGATGAACTGCTGCGTGCCGGGTTCGGTGAGTCGCCTTGCGGGTTTCGGCTCATCGATGGGTTGAACTTTACGCCGCATGCCGCGCCAGAAAAACCACCCAGTCGCCAACTGACCGTTCCAGTATTGAGAACAATCGACGACGAACTCGCGCCCGCCATACGACTCCACCAGCGCCGTCAAGGCGTGTGCGTTCTTGCGTGAGTACAGGAGGCCGCGCAAGCCCTTGCACAACCCTCAACCGGCCAGGGCTTCCCGAGGCCCGCACGCGTCGTGCCGAGCCTGGCGCTCCATCCAGGCGATGAGAGCGTCCTTCTCCATGGGCCTTGCGATGTAATAGCCCTGCCCCTCCTCGCACCCCATGGCCAGCAGCGGCTGCCAGACGGACGCGTCTTCGATCCCTTCCGCCAGCACCTTCAGTCCCAGCTTGCGCCCCAGTTGCGCCACCATTTCTGCGATGCGGGCGCCGCGCGGTTCGCCCAGCTGGTGCACGAAGGAACGGTCGATCTTGATCCGGTCCAGCGGCAGGCGCTCCAGGTAGCTCAGCGACGAGTACCCGGTCCCGAAATCGTCGATCGCAATCGAGATCCCCTGGGCACGCAGCGCGGACAGGGTGTGCTCCAGAAACTGCGTGGGAAGCACGGCCACCGACTCGGTGATCTCCAGCTCCAGGTGCCGCCCCTGCAGCCCGCTGCGCTCGAGCGCGGCACACACCAGGTCGAAGAACCCTGGGTCCTGAAGCTGCACGGTGGACACGTTGACCGCCATCCGCTGCGGCGCTGCGTTCGCATCCAGCAGCTCGCGCATGGTGGCGCAGGCCGTGGCCAGCACCCACTGGCCCAGCCCGACGATGAGCCCGGAATGTTCGGCCACCGGGATGAACTGGTCCGGCGGGACGAACCTGCCGTCGCTGGTGCGCCATCGCAGCAGTGCCTCCAGCCCCACCAGTGCATGGGTGCTGAGGTTCAGCTGGGGCTGGTACACGAGGAAGAGCTGCTGGCCGTCGATAGCCTCTCGCAACTCCGAACGCAGCAGCGCCCTGGCCCGTGCCTCGGCCCCCATCTGCGCGGCGTACTGGAGGTCCTGCCCGCGGTGGTCTCGCTTGGCGCGTTTGAGCGCAATGGTGGCGTCCTTGACCAGGTCCACGCCGGCTTGCGGCTCGGCCGGCAGCAGCACGTACCCGCAGGTAAGCGAAACCTTGTGCGGAACGCCGTCGATGTTCAGCGGCTGCCGCACGCAATCGAGCAGTTGTCTGGGCTGTACCTGCCGCTGGGAGCCGAGCACCCCGAAGGTGTCCGCGCCCAGGCGCGCCAGCAGCACACCTGGTGGAAGCGCTGCCTCCAGGCACCGGGCCACCTGCTCGAGGAGTCGATCACCGAACCGGTGGCCCATCACGTCGTTCGTGGCACTGAAGTCGTCGATGTCGATCAGCGCCAGCACGTAGTCGGTGGCACCATGCCGCGCGCAGTCATGGACCTCTTCGACAAAGTGCGCGCGGTTGGGCAGGTTCACCAGCGGGTCGTGGTAGGCGCTCTCGTGCAGTCGCCCCAGAAGGCCGCGGTTGTGCAGCAGCGTGCTCAAGTTGGCGCACAGGACATCGAGCAGCTGAGGCTCCAGGCCGCGGTGGTTCCCGGGCACGTCCATGAACACGACGAAATCCTGCTCGTCCTTGTGCCCGATGTGCAGGGCGAGCCCCCCGGACTCTCCGAAGACGTTGTACCGCCGCTCGATGGAGGCGCACAGCAGGTCCAGCTCCGGCCCCTGCGACAGCAGGTCGAGTGGCAGGCCTGCAAGATCGGAGAACCTGCCGGCAGCGGCCAGCACATGGTAGTCGCGCCGGCCCTCACCGCGCTGCACGCACACCAGGCCTTCCCGGGGGACCTGGAGCAAGGCGGCGAGCTGGGTGAGCACGGCCGACGCGAACTCGTGGGCGTCCTTGGTTTCCAGCAGCGATGCGCTGGAGCGCACGATCAGCTCCAGGCTGACGCGGCTGGCATCCACGGCGCACAGCTGCTTGTACGACCGAACGGCGGTCACCACCATCGCCAGCAGCCGGTCCGGGGTGAGTTCGGCCTTGGTCCGGTAGTCGTTGATGTCGTACCTGAGCAGTGTCTCCAGGTCCGGCACCTGGCCCGGCTGACCGGTACGCAGGACGATGCGGGTGTTTCTCAGTCCCGCGCAATGGCGGATGAAGTCGACCAGATCGAGCCCTGCGCTGGGCTGCTCCGACACCACGTCAATGATGACCATGGCGAGGTCGGTCTCGGTGAGCAGCAAGGCCTTGGCTTCATCGCCCGAGAAGGCGTGCATGAACACCAGAGGCCGCTCGAACAGCGTGCGTCCCTCCAGCGCGGCCAGCGTGGCGGCATGAACATCGGGATCGTTGTCCACCACGAGTATCCGCCAGTGGGTGCCCTGGCTGCGCCCAGCGCGCCGCGCGGCGTCGACGGCAGCCCACCCGGGTTCTGCCCTGCGCAGCTCGGCCTCAGACCACATGCTCGAGGGAGGGCAGGGTCGGGGCCGCCATGCGGACCTGGTTGCGCCCCCCACGTTTTGCGACATAGAGCGCTTCGTCGGCCAGCCCATAGGCACCATCGAAATCGCTGCCGGCAGGTGCCCAGCACACGCCGAAGCTGGCCGTCACGCCACTGCCGTCCGGCAAGTCGAAACCATGCGTCTCGATGGCGCGCCGCAGCTCCTGCGCCACGCGTTCGGATTCCGCGCCGCCGTGTCGCGGCAGCACGACGGTGAACTCCTCGCCGCCGACACGCCCGATCTGCGCGGTGGCGGGGACGACGGCCTTCAGGCAGGCCACCACCCCCAGGATGACCCTGTCGCCCGTCGGATGGCCGAAGCTGTCGTTGATGCGCTTGAAATGGTCGATGTCGAGCACGACCAGGGCCAGGTCTTCGCGGACGAAGTGGCGGTTGACCCGTTCGATGATGGCCGCACGGTTGAGCACCCCCGTGAGCGGATCGTGGTTGGCCCGGTGCTCCAGCTCGGCCGCCAGGTCCTGCAGCCGCGTGTTCATCTGGTTCATTTCCAGCTCGGCCCTGTCGCTGCGGCGCACCAGCCTGCGCGTCTCCCGCAGCAGCCGCTCGTACGCCAGGATCAGCTCGCCCAGGGTCTGTGCGCAGGCGTCCTGCGCGGCGCTGGCGCAGGCACTGTGGGCCGCTCTCGCGGCCAGGAGCGTCTGGTTCTCCGCATCGAAAAGATCGGGCGCCGGCCCCGTCGCAGTGCTTGCCATTCAAGCAGCTCCCACCGCATGGGTCACGAACTCGATGGCCGGGAAGTCCTCGCTCAACTCCTGGCCGAACTCCAGGATGGTGTCGTCTTCCTCATCGTGGTACCAGTGCAGGACCACCCGGTTGCCGGCCTCGGCCGCGTTGCTCAGCACCTCGATGAGGTTGAACAGCATCTTGGTGCTGGAGCTGTTGAAGTACGCGAGCGCCACGTTCACCTCCAGCGCGGCGCCGTGCTGCGTGGACAGGAACTCGCCCAGCCGCGTGATGATGTCGCCATAGAAGGCGGCCGCGTTCTCGGGGTAGGACTCGCCCCGCAGGCTCAGCGTGCGCGTGTCAAACTTGAAGTCCACCTCAGGCGAGCTGGGCGTGGGTGCGATGTAGAGGTTTTCCATCAGTAGTCTCGATTCGTTGCGAGCGCTCAGCGCCTAGATGGCCGCCTTCAGGTAGAAGACGGGCGATTGGCCATGGTCATCGTCGGCATCGAAATCAAATTCGAGAGGCTCGCGGGCATCGCGCGCGACGGTGAGGAACCCCATGCCTGCGCCCTTGCTTCCTTCGGGCGTCTCCTCGCGCAGCGTCTGCCGGTAGGCCTGCTTGATCTCCTCGAGCGTCATGCTGCGCAGCGCACTGAGCTTGACGCGCAGTTCCTCGGCCACCAGGCGTTCGATGGGGTTGGCACACAGCAGCGAGAAGCTGCCGTCCTCTTCGCGGCGAATGCACACCGAGCCGTGGCGCAGTTCGCCATTGTTCTGGCTTGCAGGGGTCAGGGAATCCGCCGAGTAGTGGATGATGTTCTGCGCCATCTCGACGAACGAGGAGAACAGCTTGCGCCGCGTGGGAGCGGCAACCCCGGCCACTTCCAGCTGCAGCTTCACCGCATCGGCCATCGCGGCCACGATGTGCTGCGAGAAGTACCCCACGTAGTAGAAGATGACCTGGTGCTGGCGCGCCAGATTGAAGAACGAGCCGTACTTGTTGGCGATCGTGAGGGATGGCATAGGTCGTGGTCTGTCTAGGTGCGAAAGCAAAAGAAGGTCAGGTCATCGCGCCGGTGGTGGTCGCCCTGCCAGACCCGCAGCGCCTCCAGCAGCGCTGCGTTGACCTCTGACGGGGTGTTGTCCTTGTGCTCCAGCAACAGCTCCCGCACGCGGCGCTTGCCCAATGCAATGCCGCGGGCCCCGCCGATCTGATCGATCAGGCCGTCGGTGCTCACGAACACCAGGCTGCCGACGGACAGGTTCGCTTCCTGGTTCTTCCATGCGTAGTCGAACTCGCTGTCCACATAGCCGACACCCTTGCGCTGCCCCTCCAGCACGTCCACCGTGTCGGCCCCGGGGCGCACCACGAACATCGCCAGCCGCGCGCCCGCAAAGATGAGGCGGCCTGCCGCGGGCTCGAACCAGAAGCACGCTGCATCCATGCCATCGTCAGAGCCCGGCGTGCCATCCTGCCCATCCACCTGGCCCAGCATCTGCTTGATGCTGCGATTCACGTGGCCGAGCAGGCTCGCAGGATCGCGCGGGCCGTTCTGCTCGATGGCCTGGTTCAGGCTGGTGGACGCAATCAGGGTCATGAAGGCGCCGGGCACGCCGTGGCCCGTGCAGTCGGCCACCGTGGCGAACCAGCCGTCCGCGTCCGTGCTGAACTGATAGAAGTCGCCGCCCACGATGTCCCGCGGCTGCCACACCAGGCTGGCCGCCGGACAGGCGCGCGCCATGGCGTCGAGCGAGCTGCGCAGCGTGGACCGCTGGATCACGCTGGCGTACTCGATGCTGTGCATGATCTGGCGGTTGCGGGAGGCCTGCATGTCCGCCACCACCCGCATGAGCTGAAGGCCGTTGCCGATGCCCGCATAGGCCCCGTCGCGTGTGATGATGAAGCCGTCGGACAGCGCCTTTTCTCCATACTCGACGGTCTTGAAAGTCAGTGCGTCGATGTCCAGGCCCGCGTCGACGATCAGCGGCTCCTTGTCCATGAACGCGATGCAGCTCTTGCGGCCGTAGAGCTCCTGCCGGAACTGCTTGCTCATCTGAGACAGGAAGATGCTCCGGTTGATGAGGCCGATCGGCTGGCTCCCCTCCACCACCGGCAGACTCACGAGGTCGCGGTGGCGGTTGAACACCTCCATCACCTTTTCATTGGTCTCGTCCGTCGTCATGCACGGCACTTCGATGCACAGGTCGGCTGCGCTGGGCTGGCGAAAACGCGGCCGGAAGTCGCTCAGGTACTCAGTGGTTGCGGGCATGGACAGCGCCAGGGAATCGGTGTGAGCAAATGTTACCGACACGATGTTTCGGTTTTGTGACGCCATCACACCGATTCCGCGCCATTGCTCCCGACTGCTGCTACGACCTCCCCAAAAGCGGTCGCGAGTGAATCTTTTCGGACCGCCAGACCAAGCCCTGACGCTGGCCCAGCTGGCGCACGGACACCAACGAAAAAACCCGTCAGCCGCTCGCCGACACTGAACCCGGTGCGCCGGAGCACCGGCCCGTCAATCCGCTGCTTTTCTCAGCACACGCAGCACATCCGCTACATCGTAGGGCTTGGCCAGCACCTGGACGCCGGGCATGGACACACGGTTTTCCGAATAGCCGGTGGCCAGCACCACCTTGATGTGCGGAAAACGGCTCACCACCGTGCGTGCGAGATCGATTCCGTTCAGCGTGCCGGGCATCACCACGTCAGAGAAAACGAAGTCGACCTTGGTGCCGGCCTCCAGGCACGCCAGCGCCGCATCGGCGCTCTCGGCCATGATCACGAAGAACCCGCCGCCCTCCAGCGCGGGCGCAACGCTTTCACGCACCAAGGCATCGTCTTCGACGAACAGCAGCGTGCCGCCGCTCACGCCCGCAGCCTCCGGCGCACGCACTGCACTGGCGTGCGGCCCTGCAACCGCCCCTGTCGCCCTGGGCAGGTAGATGTCCACCTGGGTACCCTGCCCTTCGCGGCTGTGGAGCACCAGCGTGCCGCCGGCCTGCCGCGCAAAGCCGAAGGCCTGGGGCAGCCCCAGGCCCGTGCCCTCGCCCACCCGCTTGGTGGTGAAGAAGGGATCGAGCGCCTTGGCCATGATCTCCGCCGTCATCCCGATGCCCGAATCCGAAAACCGCAGCCGGACATAGTCGCCCACCGGCAGGCCCTCGGCCGGGGAGGCACCGGGCTCGTTGCCCACCACCACGCGGATGGTGCCGCCGGACGGCATCGCATCCTTGGCGTTGATGGCGAGGTTGAGAAAGGCCAGTTCGAACTGCGTGGGGTCGATGGTGACGGGCCACGCGTCTTGCGACATGCTGACGTCCAGCGTGATGCTGGCCGGAAGCACGTTGTCCACCAGCTGGCGAAAATCCTGGATGTGCTTGGGCAGGCTGACGGTCTCCAGCCGCGCGTCCTGCGTGCGGCCAAACGCACTGAGCTGGCCGGTCAATGCCTTGGCGCGCTGGAGCGCCTTGGTGCAGGTATCGAGCAGCCCCTGCACGCGTTCGGACTCATTGGCCCGTTTGGCCAGTTGCAGCGAGGTGGACAAGGTTTGCAGCAGGTTGTTGAACTCGTGGGCGATGCCGCCGGTCAAGCGCCCCAAGGCTTCCATCTTTTGCCCCTGAAGCAAAGCCTTTTGCGCACGCTCGGTATCGGCGACCGCTTGGGCAACGCGCAGCTCCAGTTCGCGCTGATTCAGCAGCAACCGGTCGCTGACCTGCGCGATGCGCATGCCCACCGCATCGACCTCCACGAGGCCCTGTGATGAGTAGTTCACCTGTTCACCACGGCCCAGTGCCTCCGCCGCCATTTCCAGCCGATGCATCCGCGAAATGACGCCGGCGCCGATGCGCCGCGCCACGAGCAACGATATGACCAGCAGCAGTACCGCCGCCAGGGCGAAGATGCCAGCGCCCCGGATCGCCGAACTTTGAATCTCGCTCTCGGGGATGCTGAGCACGACGGTCCAGTCGGAGGCGTCAACGCGCTGGTAGAACGTCTTGACGGCCACGCCGTCGAGCGTGACCGAGCGGGTCACGCCTTGGGTGGTCGACGAGAACAGCTTGTGCAGCCGCTCGTCCGACGACTTGCCCACGAACTTGTCGGGATCCCGCGACCGCGCCAGCACCGTCCCCTTGCGGTCGACGATGGTGCTCAGCCAGGTGGCCGGCATGTTTTGCTCCGACAGCAGCGCCTGGATGGCCGTTGCATTCACCCCCATCACCACGAAGTACCGAACGACGCCGCCCTCCATGAAAGGGACCTGGACAACGAAGTCGTACCGCTTTCCGAGCGGCGCGAAAAACACGTCGGACACGAGGGGCGAGAGGCCTCCGTCCCCCTGCATCAGATCGTTGATGTTGGAAGCCCGCTGGGTTGGCAGGGCGGTGCCCAGCGGGACCCGCGTGTTCAGCAGTTGCCGGCCGCTCGTGTCGAACAGGATGATCGTCGTGTCGGGCGTCGGTGCGTTCTTGATGGCGAATTCGTAGAACGTTGCCATGTCGCCGCTGGCCAGCGAAGGTGCATTGGCAATGGTGCGCAACACCCGTTGCCGCGACTGCAGCTCGTTGTCCACCAGGAGCGAGAAGGTGCGCGCCGCCTCCTTCAGCCCCGTCTCCTGCGTGGCCTGCTGTTCCTGGTAGACGTACCAGATGGCCAGCATCGCAGCCACAGACGCAGGCACGAGGACGGACAGGACAAGAGCGAACAGCTGACTTTTGATGCGCATGGCCACAGATCAAGACAGGAATCTGGCGGTACAAACGGGGAGATATCGCGTCCTCGGGGCCACGAGATGGTGGCCGACTATAGCGCCCGCCCTCTGAGGCCGCACACCGGGCTTGGGATAGCCCTAGGCCAGCATCTTGATGCCCTGCTGGATCGACTGCCGCTTCTTCCAGTAGCCTTCCCACGGGTCCTGCTTCTGAAAACTCAGGTACTCCCGCGCTGTCGCTACCGTCCACTGCGCCCCGCCTTGGAGGTCAGACAGCTGCTCCCACGCCACGGGCATCGACACGCCCATGCCGGGCCGCGCACGGGCAGAAAAAGCACAGGCGGTGGTCTGCCCGTGGCCGTTGCGCAGGTAGTCGATGAAGATCTTTCCCACGCGGTTCTTGCCACCCATGACGGCCACGAACCTGGAAGGGATGATCCGGGCCATGTGCTTGACGACCGACTGGGAAAAGGCCTTCACCGCGTCGTAGTCGAGCTGCGGCGTGATGGGCACCACCACGTGCAAGCCCTTGCCCCCGCTGGTCTTGAGCCAGCTCTCCAGCCCCAGTTCGGCGAGCATGACGCGGGTCAGTTCGGCCGCCTCTTGCAGCATGGGCCAGGTCACGCCCTCACCGGGGTCCAGATCCAGCACTATGCGGTCAGGCTGGTCGATGCGCGCAATCTTCGAGTTCCAGGTGTGGAACTCCACCACATTCATCTGCGCGGCCGAGACGAGCGCCTCCACCGAGTGGACGGCTAGCAGCGCCGCGTGGTCAGGCCACAGCACGGGGTCCAGTGCCCTCACGCCCGGCATCTTGCTGTCGGGGTGTTTCTGGAAAAAGAGCTGCCCCGTGATGCCGGTCGGCGCGCGCACCAGGGAGGCAGGCCGGTTCTTGAGGTGCGGCAGCATCCTGTCGGCAATGCTCTCGTAGTAGTGCACCAGATCGATCTTGCGCAGGCCGGTGCTGGGGTCGACCACCCGCTCGGGGTGGGTGATCTTCACGGTGCCGGCCTTGCGCCGCAGAGCGGTCTTCTGCGGCACTGGGGCCTCCTGCTGCCGAGCTTGCGGAGGTTGCAGCGGCGCCTTCCGCTGTTCACGGACGATCGCGCGGGCAGGCTTGTCGGTCCGGATACCCCGGAACACGGCGTGCCGGATGCGCAGATCCGGCGTCCAATCACCAAAAGCCACCTCCACGACCATGGACGGTTTCACCCACCGCTCGCTGCCGGCCTTGCGCCGGGACCATCGCCCCGGCTTGACCTCGTCTGCGCTCACCGGCGAGGTCGCCACCTCCAGTTTGGCCAGCTTGGTGTACAGCTGCCTGCCGGTAGCGGAATCCCAGCCGGTTCCCACCGAGCCCGCGGAGTGCAGCTTTCCGCCCTCGTAGTAGCCCAGCAGCAAGCTGCCGACCTCCCGGGCCGCATGCGACCGGTCGGTGAACCCCAGCACCACGAACTCCTGCCGGTGCTGGCACTTGAGCTTCAGCCAGGTCTCGGTGCGCCCCGACACGTAGGGCGCATCCGCCCGCTTGGCGATCACGCCTTCCAGGCCCATCTGGCACGCGGCGCCGAGCAGCTGGGATGGCGGCGCATCGAAAGACGCGCTGAACCGCACGGTGTCGCTGTGGCGTTCATCGAAGAGCGCTTGCAGCACTGTTCTCCGTGCTGCCAGCGGGACGGCACGCAGGTCCCGGCCGCCCAGGAACGGCACGTCGAACACGAACAACACGATGTCGCGCGGATGGGCACTGTCGATGGCGTTCTGCAACCGGTTGAAGTCCGGAAGGCCTGCGTCGTTGAGCACGACGATCTCACCGTCGAGCCAGGCGCTCGTGAGGCCCAGCGCGGCCACCGCAACGGCCACGGGCTGCAGTTTGGCGGTCCAGTCGTTGCCGTTGCGCGTGAAGATGCGCACCTCTTCGCCGTCGATGCGCACCAGCACCCGGTAGCCATCGAACTTGGTCTCGACGACCCAGTCGCCCTCCGGCACGCTCGCCACCAGCGTGGCGAGCTGGGGCTGCAGCCTGGCGGGGAGCCGGGCCTTGCGGGCCGCCTGCACGGCGTCGGATGCGCCAGGCGCCGCGCGCTGCGGCGCGGCCCCGCTGCCCCGCGGCTCCCGCTCTTCGACGAGGCCGAGCGGCTTGTCGACCACGCTGTCGGGGAGCGCTGTGATGACGTCGTATTCGGCGCGCGGCCGCGCCCAGGCGTCGCCACGCTTCTTGAAGAGCATCCACTGGTCCTGCTTCTTTTCTCCGGGTTTGGAGATGCGCACCAGCTCCCACAGGCCCGCGAGCTTCTGGCCGTGCAACCTGAACAGGACCTTGCCCTTGCGCAGGCCTTCCCGCGCATCGTCCACCGGCTCCCAGGTGCCCCGGTCCCAGACGATGACCGTGCCCGCACCGTACTCGCCCTTGGGGATCGTGCCCTCGAAGGTGTTGTAGTCGATGGGGTGGTCCTCCACCTGGATCGCCATCGACTTGGTGGCAGGGTCGAAGGACGGGCCTTTCGGGACCGCCCAGCTGACCATCACACCATCGAGTTCCAGGCGAAAGTCGTAGTGCAGGCGGGACGCCCAGTGCTTCTGGACCACGAAGTGCAGCCGCTGCGCAGCCCCGGACCGTGGGGCAGGCCGCTTCTTGGGCATGACGCCCGAGGGCTCTGCAGTCTTCGTGAAATCACGCTTGGCGTTGTAGCGGGACAGCGGCGACTCGGCCGGCGCTGCAGGCGCGGGCCGCGGGGTCGCGGTGCGCGAGCGGGCGGGCGCCGGCAGGCTCGCCGCCTTGCGCCGGGCGCGCGCCCTGCCCAGCGAGAGTTCGGCCCACACCGGCGCATGGTCGCTGGCGCCTTCCCGCGCACGCTCTTCACGGTCCACACCGGCATCCACCACCTTCAGGGACGGCCCCGCCAGGATGTGGTCGATGCGAAGACCCGCATCGCGCTCCCAGCGCTTGCGCCGATAGTCCCAGAACGTGAACGGCATACTGGTGCGATGCACCTTGGCAATGGCATCGGTCCAGCCCTGCGCCAGCACCTGGGCAAAGGCGGCGCGCGGCCGGGGCTGCAGCAGCGCGTCGTTGCGCCAGGTATCGGGCTTGTAGATGTCCGCGTCGGTCGGCACCACGTTCCAGTCACCCATCAGTACCACCGGATGGCCGGAGTCCCAGAGCGCCTGTGCACGCTGCTGCAGGCGGTCGAACCAGCTGAGCTTGTAGTCGAACTTGGGGCCCGGCTGGGGGTTGCCGTTGGGCAGATACAGGCAGGCGAAGAGCACCCCATGGATGGCAGCCTCTACATAGCGTGCCTGCTTGTCCGAGGAATCGCCCGGCAGTGCGGTTGCCACCGCCAGAGGTTCTTCTTGTCCACGCGAGAGGAGCGCGACGCCGTTCCACGTTCGCTGTCCCACCACGAGGGACCGGTACCCTGCGGCTTCGAGGGCCGCAGCCGGAAAGTCCGACGCCGGGCATTTGAGCTCCTGCAGCGCAACGACATCCGGACTGGTGCGGCGCAGCCAGTCCACAAGCAGGTCGATCCGCTTGTTGATGTTGTTGATGTTCCAGGTCGCGATGCGCACGGCGTGAATGGCTTTTTGATCCAGTCGATCATGCTACGGCGCGACCCGCTCAACGGTGTCAGCCAGCAGCGCGACTTGGGCGCAAAACTTCCTGCGGCGGCTCATCGAAGCACAGTCCAATGTAAAGCGCCATTGGGACGGCATCGGATGTGGCCAGGCTTCCATCACAGGAGCGGACGACAAGCACGCAAGAAAAAACTTGCAGCATTTTGTGCTTTCCCTACACTGGCCTGGACGGCATTTGGACGTGCTCGCGGCCATGCGGGGAAAACCTTCCCCCACAGGGAATTGTTCCCCCTCAGGGAGTTGGCGCAAGCCCTGTTGGGTTGCGCAAAACAGGCACGCCATCCGGTCGGTATTTCAAAAGATTGACGACCACAGGAAATCCGATGAAAAGTCTCTCTCTGGCGCAACGGCTTGCGCTCATCAATGGGTCGCTGATCAGCGTGCTCGTGATCGCAGCAGTCATCGTCTGGTCCATGATGGACAAGGTGACGGAGGCAGCGGACCGCGTCAACCTCACCAACGTCCCGCAGCTGGTGACCATCGGGGAACTGGAGCTCAACGTCACCCGCACGTCCTTGCAGCTTCGCCATGCCATCCTGGCCCGCACGCCTGCGGAGCTCGCGGAGACGCTTGCGGACATCGGGGCCAAGAAAAAGCTGCTGCTCGACCATCTGGACCACCTGGGCAAGAACATGATGGACGAGGATGGGCGCCGGGCGTTCGCCCCGCTGCCCTCGCTGATGACGGAGTTCTGGGCCGTGGGCGAGGAGAACGTCAAACTCATACAGGCCGGAAAAAAGGAGGAAGCGTTCGCCTTCCTGGTGGACAAGACCATTCCGGCCCGCAACCGGCTTTTGCAGCCTTTGGCGGCAGAAAAAACCCGCCAAGGCAACCGCCTGGCCTTTCGCATTCAGGAGATCCAGTCGCTGGCATCGCTGGACCGCAATATCGTGATTGCCGTCATGGCAGGCATCGCGGCAGCGCTGCTGGGACTGTCGCTGTACTTGCGTTCCGTGGTGCGGCAACTGGGCGCGGACCCGCATGCGCTCAAGCATGTGGCCCAGTCGGTGGCCGACGGCGACCTGGCCCGCGCCATCCGGCTGCGCGACGGGGATTCGGAAAGCGCCATGGCCGCACTCGCCACGATGTCGCACCGCCTGTCCGACGCCGTGCGCACCGTCAGGCACAACGCAGACAACGTGGCAGCCGCGAGCCAGGAGATCGCCAACGGCAACCAGGATTTGTCGACCCGCACCGAACACCAGGCCAGCACGCTGCAGCAAACCAGCGCCACGATGGAGCAGCTGAGCTCGGCGGTTCGCCAGAATGCCGACAACGCGACCGAAGCGGACCGCATCGCAGGTGTCGCCGCCTCGGTGGCGAACAACGCGGGCTCGGTGGTGCAGGAAGTGGTCAAGACCATGAAGGGCATCCACGACAGCTCCCAGAAGATCTCCGAGATCATCGGCGTCATCGACGGCATCGCCTTTCAGACCAACATCCTGGCGCTCAATGCCGCCGTGGAAGCGGCCCGCGCAGGCGATCAGGGCCGCGGCTTCGCGGTCGTTGCCAGCGAGGTGCGCAACCTGGCGCAGAGAAGCGCCCAGGCCGCCAAGGAAATCAAGAACCTCATCGATACCAGTGTCAGCCGGGTGGAGCACGGCTCAGGCCTGGTCGACAGCGCCGGTGCGACGATGGGCGAGGCGGTGAGCGCCATCCACAAGGTGTCCGAGCTGGTGGCTGCGATCAACACCGCTTGCAGGCACCAGCACCACGAAGTGTCTCAGGTGGTGCAGTCGGTGGTGCACATGGATGCCGCCACCCAGCAGAACGCGGCACTGGTCGAACAGATGTCGGCGGCGGCGCTCAGCTTGAGCACGCAGTCGCAGGAACTGGTGCACGCCGTGTCCGTGTTCCGGCTCGGGCACGAACCCGCCTGAGAGGCCACTGCAGAAACAGCCCAGGCCAGGGCGGGGCGCGCCGCTATCCCCGGACCTTGCAGGCCGCAGCGATCATGCGTTTGTAGGGCTCCCCCGGCACGTCCTTGAACAGCACAGGGGCCTTGCCCTCCGCATAGTCCTCGCGGCCCACGACCTCTCCCTTCCACAGCGGAAGTCCGTAGTACGACAGCGATAGATACCAAGCCGTTTGCGACGGGCAATGCACCACCACCTTCGCATAGTAGGACCGGTACTTCTGGCCCTGGAAGGATGTGCGCGGCCTGTCGCGCGAGACGCGCAGGTCCAGCATCACACGCTGGTCCAATCCCACGGGCTCGGGCTTGACTTCCACCAGGTTCACGCCCGTCTCTCGCGGATCGCCGTACAGCGGAAACCAGAGGTCCTCCCCAGCGCCTGCGGAGGACGCAGCAGCAACGCACAGCAACATCGCGCAGATCATGGTGGGCCTTGGATGGCAGGCGCATGGCGTGGCTGGTGCAGCCAGGCCGTGCCGGAAGCCGGGGGGCGAAGGATTGAATGAAGCGCGCAGTCTACTCCCGCCTGCGCGTCGAAGCTCCGCGCAGTGCCCCATAGTTCATTGCCTGCTGCCACTCCCTTCAAGCCATGGATGAGCGCTGATGCCGTGACTGCACAGTCCTCATGCGGCGCGGGCCATGCCGGCCAGGACCTTGTCCAGAGTGATGGGATAGTCCCGCACGCGCACTCCGGTGGCGTTGTAGATGGCGTTGGCGATGGCTGCGCTCACGCCGCAGATGCCCAGCTCGCCCACACCCTTGGCCTTCATCGGCGATGCCATGGGATCCACCTCGTCGAGGAAGATCACCTCCTGGTGGGGAATGTCGGCGTGCACGGGCACCTCATAGCCCGCCAGGTCGTGGTTGACGAAAAAGCCCAGGCGCGTGTCCACCGCCAGCTCCTCCATCAGCGCGCCGCCCACGCCCATGGTCATCGCGCCGATCACCTGGCTGCGCGCGGACTTGGGGTTCAGGATGCGGCCCGCGGCGCACACGGCCAGCATGCGGCGCACCCGGATTTCCGCGGTGTAGGCGTCCACCGCCACCTCCACGAAATGCGCGCCAAAGGTGGACTGCTGCGTCTTCTTGTCCAGCACGCCGAACTCGATAGCGTCTTCGGCCGTGATGTCGCCATCAGCGGCCGCCTGCCCCAAGGGCACGCTGCGCTCGCCGGCCTGCACCTGGCCGTCGGCGAACTGCACAGTCGCCGGATCCATGCCCAGCTTGCGGGCGATGGCTTCGCGCAGCTTCACGCAGGCCGCATACACGCCCGACGTGGAGCTGGCAGCACCCCACTGCCCGCCCGAGCCGGAGGACACGGGAAAATTGGAGTCTCCCAGCCGCACCCGCACCCGCTCGAGCGGCACGCCCATCATCTCGGCCGCAGTCTGGGCAATGATGGTGTAGCTGCCGGTGCCGATGTCGGTCATGTCGGTCTCCACGGTGATGAGGCCCTGGCCATCCAGGCGCACGCGGGCCGCCGATTTTTCAACTGGCGCGCCGCGGTAGGCCGCCGCTACGCCCAGACCCACCAGCCAGCGCCCCTCGCGGCGCTGCGCGGGCTGCGGTTTGCGCTCTTTCCAGCCAAAGCGCTCGGCGCCCGTGCGCAGGCACTGCACCAGCTCACGGCGAGAGAAGGGCTTGTCCGCTGCGGCGCTGTCTTTTGTCTGGCCCTTCTTGCCGGTGTCCGGCACGACCTGCGTGTCGTTGCGGATGCGCAGTTCCACGGGGTCGATCTGCAGCTTTTCGGCCAGCTCGTCCATGGCGACCTCCAGCGCCATGTGGCCCGTGGCCTCGCCGGGTGCGCGCATCGCATTGGCCTCGGGCAGGTCCAGCACGGCCAGGCGGGTGGCGGTCATCCGGTGGGGCCCCGCATACAGCCGCCGGGTCTGGTCCACGGCTCCATCGGCAGAGCCCTTTGGCTGGTCTCCCGACCAGCTCTCGTGCCCGATGGCGGTGATGCGGCCGTCCGCGGCAGCGCCGATGCGCACCCGCTGGATCGTTGCGGGCCGGTGGGTGGTGTTGTTGGCGATCAGCGGGCGCTGCAGCGCCACCTTCACCGGCCGCCGGGCCGCTCGGGCGCCCAGCGCGGCCAGCAGCGCATCGGCGCGCAGGAACAGCTTGCCCCCAAAACCTCCGCCGATGAAAGGCGACACCAGGCGCACCTTCTCTTTGGGGATGCCCAGGGTGGTGGCCAGTTCGCCCTGGCCCCACGCGATCATCTGGTTGGATGTCCACACGGTGAGCTCATCGCCCTTCCACGCAGCCAGCGTGGCATGCGGCTCCATCATGGCGTGCGACTGGTCGGGCGTGGTGTAGGTGGCATCCACCTTCACCGGCGCTGCGGCATAGGCGCCGTCGAAGTCACCGATGGCCGTGTCCGGCGCGTCGCCGTTGATGCTGTCGGGCACAGTGGCCGAGTCCTTGGCCGCAGCCAGGTCGTAGGCGCCCGGGGTGCGTTCATAGTCCACACGCACCAGCTGTGCCGCGGCGCGGGCCTGCTCGAAGGTCTCGGCCACGACCAGGGCCACCGCCTGGTGGTAGTGCACGACCTGTGGCCCGGCCAGCAGCGGGACCGTGTTCATCTTGCCCTGCCCGAGCTTGCCGGCCGTCTGGGCCGTGACAATGGCAAGCACGCCCGGCGCACGGCGCGCCAGCGCCAGGTCGATGCTGCGGATGCGCCCCTTGGCGATGGCCGCGCCCACCACGTGGCCGTAGGCGGGCCGGTGCGCCACATCGTGCCGCTCATAGGCGTAGGGGGCGGTGCCGGTGGTCTTGAGCAGGCCATCGATGCGGTCCACCGGTTGGCCGATGATCTTGAGCTGGTCAATGGGATTGACGGTGGCGGGGGTGTCGAACTTCATGGCGTCAGCTCCTGGCCTGTTGCAGCACGGCAGCGAGCGTGCGCTCGGCCAGTGGCAGTTTGAATGCGTTGTCGTGCGTGGGGCGCGCGCCCGCCAGCAGGCGGTCGGCCGTGGCTTTCGCGCCCTGCGGCAGCAGCGCCTCGGCCGCCTCCACGCGCCAGGGCTTGTGCGCCACGCCGCCCAGCGCCACCCGGCCGCTGCCGTCGCGCTGCACGATGGCGGCCACCGACACCAATGCAAAAGCATAGGAAGCCCGGTCGCGCACCTTGTGGTAGGTGTGCGTGCCACCTACGGGGGCGGGCAGCGTGACAGAGGTGATGAGCTCGCCGGGCTGCAGAGCGGTCTCGATGTGTGGCGTGTTGCCGGGCAGGCGGTGAAAGTCCGCAATCGGGATGACGCGCGACTGGCCTGCGGCATCGACGGTCTCCACCGTGGCATCGAGCACGCGCAACGCCACGGCCATGTCGCTCGGGTGGGTGGCGATGCAGTCCTGGCTGGCGCCGATGACCGCATGCTGGCGGCTGACGCCGCCCAGGGCCGAGCAGCCACTGCCGGGCAGGCGCTTGTTGCAGGGCATGTGGGTGTCGTAGAAGTACGGGCAGCGCGTACGCTGCAGCAGGTTGCCGCCGGTGGTCGCCATGTTGCGCAACTGGCCCGACGCGCCCGCCACCAGCGCGCGGGTCAGCACACCATAGTCACGCCGCACCCGGGGGTGGGCCGCCAGGTCGCTGTTGCGCACCAGCGCGCCGATGCGCAGGCCACCCTGCGCCGTGGGCTCCACCGTGCCCATGCCGGCAGCGTTCACGTCCACCAGGTGCACGGGCGTCTCTATCTGCAGCTTCATCAGGTCAAGCAGATTGGTGCCACCGGCAATGAAGCGGGCGCCGGGCCGTGCGGCCAAGGCGGCTGCGGCCTGCACGGGCGATGTTGCGCGTTCGTAGGTGAAGGGGGTCATGTGCGAGCCCTCCCCGCCACGTCGGTGATGGCATCAATGATGTTGGAGTACGCGCCGCAGCGGCACAGGTTGCCGCTCATCCGCTCGCGCAGTTCGTCGGCCGAGACCAGGGGCTGGGCCACGATGTCGGGACTGGCATGGCTGGGCATGCCCTGCCTGATTTCGTCGAGCACGCCCACAGCCGAGCAGATCTGCCCCGGCGTGCAGTAGCCGCACTGGTATCCGTCGTGCCGCACAAAGGCCGCCTGCAAGGCGTGGGGCGCCTTCGGTGTCCCCAGGCCCTCGATGGTGGTGACGCTCGTGCCCTCGCTCATGACCGCCAGGCTGAGGCAAGACACCACGCGCCGTCCGTTCACCAGCACGGTACAGGCGCCGCACTGGCCGTGGTCGCAGCCTTTCTTGGTACCCGTAAGCTGCAAATGCTCGCGCAAGGCGTCCAGCAAGGTGGTGCGCGTGTCCAGGTGGAGGGTGTGCTCCGTGCCGTTGACCTTCAAGGCCATGCGCTGGTGTGGCACCTCGGGCACGGGTGTGGGCGGTGTCTGCGCCCCCGCCTGGCCGGGCACCGCGGTCATGGCGGCTGTGGAGGCACCGGCGATCAGCAGGCCCCTCCGCGAAACGGAAAGCTGGGTATGGTGGTCCATGGGTATGTCCATCGTGTCGTCGTGGGGATGTGCACGCCGCAGCAGGCACATCGAACAGCATCACCCGATGGACAGACTTCTTGTGTAGGTCGAGGGCGCAGTTTGGCCGGCGCCACATGCCGTCGGCAGGGGGCTGCACGGGGTCATGGACCATGGGCCATGCCCCGACACCGGCCCGCCGCGCGCCTGGCCATCCGCCGACAGCCGGGTGGCGAGGGCCTGTGGTCAGTGCTTGAGAAGTTCGTCGATCTTGTTCGCGAGCGCGGCCATTTCGAAAGGCTTGGTCAGCACCCGCATGTTCGCATCGAGATGCCCGTTGCCAACGGCCGCCGTCGCAGCATAGCCGGTGATGAACAGCACCTTGAGCCCCGGGCGGACGACCCGGGCGGCATCGGCGACCTGCCGGCCGTTCATGCCGCCGGGAAGGCCCACGTCCGTCACGAGCAGATCCACCCGTCGGCCCGATTGCAGCACCGCCAGCCCGGAGGGCCCGTCCTGCGCTTGCAACACCTGGTAGCCGGCCAGGCCCAGGGCCTCGGCCGCCACCACGCGAATCGCTTCCTCGTCGTCGATCAACACGATGACCTCGCCACCGCCCGTGGCGGATTCCCCATCGGCGGCCAGCGGCTGCGGCGCGGCCACTGCGCCGACATGGCGGGGAAAGTACAGCTGGATCGTCGTGCCCCGGCCCACCTCGGACTGCACCCGCAGTTGGCCGCCCGATTGCCGAACGAAGCCGTACACCATGGACAGCCCCAAGCCTGTGCCCTGCCCCAGGGGCTTGGTGGTGAAGAAGGGTTCGAACGCTCTCGCGACCACGTCGGGCGCCATGCCCGACCCCGTGTCCGACACCGCCAGAGAGATGTACTCGCCCTGCGGCAGCTCGCGCGCGCGCGCCTGGTGGCTGTCGAGCCACAGGTTGGCGGTTTCGATGGCCAACCTGCCACCCTCCGGCAGCATCGCATCGCGCGCATTGATGCACAGATTGAGGATGGAGTTCTCCAGCTGCGACGCGTCCACGTTGGCGGGCCACAGGTCGTCTGCCAGCACCACGTCGACGTGGATGGAGGGGCCTACGGCGCCACGAACGATGTCTTCGACCCCGGCCACCAGCCGGTTGACATCGGTCGGCTTGGGATCGAGGGTCTGCCGCCGCGAGAAAGCCAGCAGGCGCTGCGTGAGGGTGGCGCCGCGCTTGACCGATGCATGGGCCGTGCCGATGTACTTGGCCAGACCGTCGTACTGCCCCAACTCCACGCGGCGCGACAGCATCTCGAGATTGAGCGATACGGCGTTCAGGAGGTTGTTGAAATCGTGGGCGATGCCGCCGGTGAGCTGGCCTACGGCCTCCATCTTCTGCGCCTGCCGCAACAGCGCCTGCGCCTCGGCCAACTCGCGCTCGCGGGCCTTCTGCTCGCTCACGTCGCGGCCCACCGCCACGAAATAGACGCCACCCGGCTCCGGCGACACCGTCCATTCGATGTGTTTCCATTGCCCGTCGGCAGAGCGGATGCGGTTCTCGAACCGCGTGGGATCGCCGGTCTGCCCCATGGACTCCAGCGCGGCCAGCGTCACGCCCGCATCCTCAGGGTGCATGAAGTCCACATAGGGGGTGGCCAGCAACTCTTCGGGTGCAAAGCCCAGCACCGCCGTCCACGCGGGGTTCACCGCGGTCATCATGCCTTCGTAGTTGGCCCTGGCCAGCATGTCGGAAGAGAGCGCCCAGAGCCTCGAGCGCTCTTCGGACGCTGTCTTGTCCTGCGTGACGTCCCGCGCCGAACACCGAAACTCGTTGCCTTCAGGCACCGCGATCCACGACAGCCAGCGGTAGTTTCCATCCTTGGCACGGTAGCGGTTCTCGAACCGCAGCACCGGCTCGCCGCGCTGCAGCTGCCTGAAGGCCTCCTGGGTCGCGGGCATATCCGCGGCATGGACGAACGATTCGAAGCTCCGGCCCAGGCTCTCTTCCCGGCTCCACCCCAATGTGCGCGTCCAAGCCGGATTGACATCGAGAAGGCGCCCCGCACCGTCTGCCACCATCATCACGTCGGGTGTCACCGACCATGTCCGCTCGCTTGGCCGCGGGCTGCCGTCGGAGTCGCCTTGGCGGGCTGCGTTGTACTCGGCGGGTTGTTCCATGTTCGCTGGTGGCATCAAGGGTTTCAGATCGGAAATCGTAGCCTAGCGGCGACGGCTTGCGCCTGCACCCCGCACTGCGGGTGGTTTCCGCCCATTCTCCCCGCTGCCGAGCCGTTGGGCTGTGAAGCAATCCAATTCCTTCCCGAGATTGCAGAAATGCAGCTGAGCACCGCGCCCGGATTCCGCCGAAACCCATCGGGGTTGCGCCAAGCGCCCCGCCACACACACACCCGCCTCAGAAGGCTTCCCAATCCACATTGCCTGCGGCAGCAGCCAGCTGGGGCGCCGCGAACACAGGTCGCGCATCGGGCCTCCGGCCCGCGGCGATGGTGCGTGCATTGGCGGGCTTGGTCAATCGCACAGCCGCAGTCGGCGCGGGCACCGCCGCGGGTACGGAGCCGAACGCGGCCTCACGCTCGTCGGAGAGCTTGAAGAAGTCGACAGCGCGCACCAGTTCCAGCGCCTGATTGTTCAAACTGCTGGCGGCAGCGGCCATCTCCTCGACCAGCGCGGCATTTTGCTGGGTCACCTGGTCCATCTGGGTCACCGCCTCGCCGACCTGGGCCACGCCCTGGCTCTGTTCGGTGCTCGCCGCGCTGATCTCACCCATGAGGTCGGTGACGCGCTTGATCGATCCCACCACTTCGCTCATGGTTTCGCCAGCCTGGTCGGCAAGGGACGCACCTTGGCTCACGCGCTCCACACTGGCGCCAATCAAGGCCTTGATCTGCTTGGCCGCATCAGCCGAGCGGCCCGCGAGGTTCCGCACTTCGGAGGCGACCACCGCAAAGCCCCTGCCCTGCTCTCCGGCGCGGGCCGCTTCGACTGCGGCGTTGAGCGCCAGAATATTGGTCTGGAATGCAATTCCATCGATGACGCCAATGATGTCGGCAATCTTCTGGCTGCTTTCATTGATCTCGCGCATCGTGGCCACGACCTGGCCGACCACCTCGCCGCCATGCACGGCCACCGACGAGGCGCTCATTGCCAATTGGTTGGCTTGCCGTGCATTGTCCGCGTTCTGGCGGACTGTGGAGTTCAGCTCCTCCATGGATGCCGCGGTTTCCTCCAGCGCACTGGCCTGTTGCTCCGTGCGGCTGCTCAGGTCGCTGTTGCCCTGAGATATTTCTGAAGATGCAGTGGACACGCTCTGGGAGTTTTCGCGCACCAGGCCCACGGTACGAACCAGGCTTTGCTGCATGCTTTGCAGCGAACCCAGCAGTTCCCCCATCTCGTCGCGGGAGGACACCTGGATGGTGGCCGTCAGGTCTCCCGCAGCGACCCGTTGCGCCACCCCCACGGCCACGGCCAAAGGGCGTGTGATGGAGCGCACCAGCCATATGGCGGCGGCGACTGCCATTGATATGGCGACGATCGCAATGATCAGCAAAGTTTTTTGAGCGGTTGCGTAGGCTTGATGAGCACTATCGCGCGAAGCATCGGCTCCTTGACTGTTGAGTTTGACGAGCTCGTCCAGCTGAGCCTTGATCTGGGTGTGGAGCTTCAGGGACTCGCCGTCCAGCACTTCACGCGCCTTGTCGTTCTCGTTCCTGCGCGAGAAGTCCAAGGCATGGTCGTTGGCCTCCCTGTATTGGCGCCAAGTTTCCGAGAAGCGCTCATACAACTTTTGCTCTGCGGGACTGCTGATCAGCTTCTCGTACTCGCTGCGGAGCTTGCCGACCGCGCTGCGGTCCGCCTCGATCCGCTGGTCGATGCTGGCCATGGTGGCAGCGTCGGTGTTCAACACGTGGTTGAGCAGATCTATGCGCAGTTCCTTGACCTTGGCATCCAGCGCATTGGCAGTCCGCACGCTGGGCAACCAGTTGTCCGCGATATCAGTGGTCGCAGCATTGACCAAGCCCATCTGTAGCAGCGCCACGACGGCCAGCCCCACGAGCAAAAGCACCAGCAAGCCGAAGGTGCCGTAGAGACGTGTGGAAATCTTCAAGTTTTTCATAAGTGATGCCCCTCTTGGGTATGACGGCCTCAGGTGGCTCATGAGCTCTCGGGCGCACCCGCAGAGCTCACAGACCTCTTACTTCTTCTTCGAATACCGCCCCGGCGCTAACCGTGGGTTCTGGCAGGCTGCGAAATCCGAATCCATTTAAATCATATTTATCATTTCTTAAGCGAAACTTACGGAGAAAGGCAGTTTTTGACATTGCGATCTCATGAAAGCCAACGGCCATGCCTTGCTCAAAACGCCGGCAAAAATCATTGATAGCGTGAAAAATTCGCACAAAGCGCAATTTTTTTCGATCTTAAGCAGCCATCGAGCAGTAATTCTGCATTTCGTCGGCGTCAGAACGGTGCACTGCACAGCCAGAGTCTTGATCCAAGTCAAAAACTGCAAAATCATATTTGACATCTCCTGGGCGATAGAATTATCATTTAAGCAACTTGAAGATGATTTCAGACAGCCGCGACTGCGGACAGACCACTCAGCGAAGGAGCCAAGATGCGAAACAACCACCCAGTCAGCCAAAGAGAGTTCACATTCCCCGCGAACGAAACCCTGGTGTCTGTGACCGACCTGAAGGGCCGCATCACCTACTGCAACCGGGCCTTCGTGCAGGTCAGCGGGTTCCAGAGAGAGGAGTTGCTGGGGCAGCCACACAATCTCGTGCGGCACCCTGACATGCCGTCGGAAGCTTTCCGCGACATGTGGGAAACGATCCAGTCCGGCGTGCCATGGACGGGTATCGTGAAGAACAGGCGCAAGGATGGCGACCACTACTGGGTTCAAGCGAATGCCACTCCGATGATGGACGGCAACCAGATCACAGGCTTTCTTTCGGTGCGCACGACCCCGACGAGGGAGCAGGTGCGGGCAGCAGAAGCCTTCTACGAGATACTGAACCGGCAGAGCAATTCAGGCCGGGCCAGCTATGGCCTGCACCGCGGCGCCATCGTGCAAAGGGGCCTGCTCGGGCGCATCAAGCGCCTGGCCCACCCCTCAGTGGCCAGCAAGGTGATGGCCGTGCAGGCGGCCGCTGCAACGGCCACCGTGACCCCTGCCCTGTTGGGTGCCGCCTGGTATGTGACTGGCGCCGTCGCAACGGCCGCGGTGCTCGGGAGCTTCGCGCTGATCCGCGCCTTTGCCGTCAGTCCACTGCGTCGTTTGGTCAGGGACGCCAATTGCCTGGCATCCGGCGACCTGTCGCACGCAGTGGAAACCGGTGCGAGCGACGTCGTGGGCCAACTGCAGCAGGCGCTCAACCAGGTCAGCGTGAACCTGCGCACCGTGGTCAGCGATGTCCGTGAAGAAGTCGGTCATCTGGACATCGCCGTCCAGGAGATAGCCTCTGGAAACAACGACCTCTCGGCGCGCACTGAAGCGCAGGCGGGCAACCTGCAACAGACTGCCGCCTCCATGGAACAGATCAACGGCACGATCCAAAATAGCGCCAGCTCCGCCAACCATGGAGCACACATGGCGCACACGACTGCCGAAGTCGCTCGCCGCAGCGACGAAGCCGTGCAGAGCCTTGCGGCCACCATGCAGGACATTGCTGCCTCCTCCAAGCGCATCGAGGACATCATTCAATTGATCGAAGGGGTTGCTTTCCAGACCAACATCCTGGCCCTCAATGCCGCCGTCGAAGCCGCACGCGCAGGAGATCAGGGCCGCGGATTTGCAGTGGTGGCTTCGGAGGTTCGCGCCCTGGCGCAACGCACGGCCACAGCCGCGAAGGACATCAAGGATTTGATCATCGAATCGGGGACGCGCGTCACGGCGGGGGTGACCAGCGCCGCACAAGCACGCGAACGCATGCAGGCGGTTCTGGAGTCCATCGGGAAGGTGAACTCGGTCCTGGATGAAATCAGCACCGCGGCCGGAGAGCAGAAGGTCGGCGTCTCCCAGATCAACGAAGCGGTGTCCCACATGGATTCCATCACGCAGCAAAACGCGTCGATGGTGGAGGAACTCGCCGCCGCGGCGCAATCCGTGCACGGCCAGGTCCAGGGCGTGAGCAACTCCATGCGACTTTTCCGCCTGAAGTCGGGTGAAACGTCCTTGAGCCAGATAGATGCCGTCGGGTTGCGCCGATCGAATGCATCGCCCCAGCTCATCTCGGCCTAGAGGCTCACGACCACAAGACGGTTGTGGATGGGCGGTGAGCCCCCTGGCCACTCCATTTTTTACCCGTTCTCATCTCCCGCATCCCGGGACCCGGATGATGGACACACAGCAGACATGCAAGAGGCAGCCATGAAAACCGTATTGATCGTTGAAGACCATGTAGACATTCGAAAGCTCCTGAAGATGACGATGGAGTTCGAGGATTTCGACATCCATGAAGCAGCGAACGGCGAGGCGGGCTTGCAGATGGCACGCGACATCTTGCCGGATTTCGTGCTGCTCGACGTCATGATGCCGGGCGCTCTTTCAGGCCTCGACGTGTGCAGGTGCATCAAGTCCAATCCTGCGCTCAAACATACCAAGGTGATCATGTTGACCGCCCGCGGCCAGGCGGAAGATCGGCGCGACGGCGAAAAGGCCGGTGCTGACGAGTATCTGGTCAAACCATTCAGCACCTTGCAGGTCCTGGAAGCCGTCTACCGCGCGGAAGCAGCGGCATGACTGCCGTCCGAACGACACTGCTGGCGCCCCGGGAAGAGCCCCGCTGCTTTGCAGAAGAGGCGGCCGCGCAGATGGAGCGCTTCGTTGAAGACTTCGGTCACATGTACAGGGAGCGCAACGAGGCATTGCGGGAGGTCACACGCGCGCACCATGAAGCGCTTTTGCACCTCTCCATGGCGGCAGAGTTCCGCGACGACGACACATCCGTTCATATCATCCGGATCGGATATCTGGCCGAAGCACTGGCGCTGCATCTGGGGTCCACACCAATGTTCGCGCGCATGCTTCGCCGTGCAGCCCCCATGCACGACATCGGAAAGATTGGCACACCGGATCACGTCCTGAAAAAGGCGGGGCCGCTGACCGACGAAGAGCGCGCCGTGATGAAGCAGCATCCCGAAATGGGCGCCAAGATCCTCAGCAGCTCGCGCGTTCCGGTGTTCCGCCTGGCCGCGGAAGTCGCATTGACGCACCACGAGCGCTTCGACGGAACAGGCTACCCCAAAGGCTTGAGCGGTGAGGCCATCCCGCTCTGCGGCCGCATCACCGCGGTGGCGGACTTCTACGACGCGCTGACCATGGACCGCGTCTACCGCCCTGCTTTCAGCGCGGAGAAAGCGCTGGAGATGTTGGTGGAGTTGCGCGGCACGGCCTTCGACCCCGTCGTGGTGGATGCGTTCGTCGACAACATCGCCACGCTCGACGCCCTGCGCCTCCAGATCACTCGGGACCGCCCGACGTTTTCGGACCTCATCGACGCGGCCTGAAACCCCAATTACACACTCAGGACTCCGACCATGCCTTCACTCCTGCGCTCCTACTCTGTGGCTTTCGCGTTCTGCATGACAGCTGCTTTTCCTGCAACGGCTGGCACCGTGCTGGACAAGGTTCAAGGCCAGCGTTCCGTTCGCATCTGCATCTGGCCGGACTACTACGGAATCACTTACCGAAACCCGCGCACCCAGCAACTGGGTGGCATCGACATCGAACTGTCTGCTGCACTGGGCAACGACCTGAAAGCGAAAGTGGAGTACGTCGATTCGTCCTTTGCCACGCTGATCGACGACCTGCGCGGCGACCGCTGCGACGTGGCGATGTTCGCCATCGGCATGCTGCCGCAGCGCATGGCGGCGCTCAAATTCACCCAGCCCTACCTGAGCAGCGACATCTACGGTGTCACCACCAAAAGCAATGCCGTGGTCAAGGAGTGGGCTGACATCGACCAGCCGGGGGTTGCGGTGGCGGTGCAGACGGGAACCTTCATGGAGCCGGTCATGACAGAGCGGCTCAAGCACGCAAAGGTCGTGAAGATCTCTCCGCCAGCGACGCGTGAGCGGGAACTGGAAAGTGGCCGCGTCGATGTGTTCATGACGGACTACCCCTACAGCCGCCGCCTGCTCGACAACGCAGACTGGGCGCGCCTGGTGGTCCCCCCCAAGCCTGTGTTCGTGCTTCCGTATGCCTATGCCGTCAAACCCGGCGACGATGCCTGGCTCAAGACCATGGATGACTTCGTGGTCCGGATCAAGCGCGACGGCCGCTTGGCGGCGGCGGCGGCTCGCAACGGACTCAGCAGCATTGTGATGCCATGATGCGCCTTGGTGCCTTGCAGGCCTGGCGGTCCAGCCCGGCACGTTCCTGCCCACGAAGAACCGGGCTCGCTGTCTTGTGCCTCTTTTCAGGTGTCTTCGGTGCCGCCGCGGTGTTTTTCGCCGCGGTGGGCGTGGCAATCCTTGCCCCCGAAGAGGCCGCGCACCAGGGAGAGAGCCATGCCCGCGCTGCGGTGGATCTGGCTGAGGAGCAGGTCAGTCGCACGCTGCGCATCGGCATGTTGGCGCTCGACCATCTCGGTGATAGGCTGTCTTCGCAAGCGCTGCCGCTTGGCGCCATCTCGCTGAACGAGGCATTGAGAAATGTGCTGGCAAGCGCCCCCTCTCTGTGTGGCGCCCTCTTGCTGGACGAGGAAGGACGTGTGCATGCAAGCACTCGCACTGGCGAGCAGGGTCAATTCGTGGATCTTCATGGTCTTGGTGCAATGCCATCCGGTGAGAGAGGCGTTACCGGCGCCTTCTCTGCCGGGTGGAGCACCCATGACTGCCTATCGGATGCCCGTACTGTGAGTTTTCGCTCGCCGCCCCATGCACTTGTCCTTCACCATTCCTTTCTCAACAGCGCGAGGAAGCGTATGCACCTGCTGGCCCTGATCAATCCCCAGGCCTTGCTGCAAGACGGCGCATCGCACCAGGGCCGTCCTGATTTTCAGTACTCGTTGGCGACAAGCGCTGGCCTGATCGTTGCGAGCACTGGGGCCTCAACGCCCGCTCAAAGCCGCATCAGCGCACTGCCAGTGGTTGGCCATCCTGCTTCGACAGGCAAGGCTGACAGCTACATCGGTCGTGGCGTTCAAGGCAGCCAGCAAGTGGTTGCATTTCGCTCGTCGGAGATTTCGCCGCTGGTGGTGGTTGCTGAAATACCGGTGCGTCTCGCCATCGGACAGAAGCACGATGGCCTTGCGAAATGGCTGTGGGCGGGCGTAGGCTGGAGCTTCGCATCCCTGGTGCTCGCACTCGTCCTGAGCGAGCCAAAGAACCTGGCAAGTGAAGGCTAGCGATGTTCATCACCTCACGCTCTCCGCTGCGCCGCATGCCGTCGTTTTCGATACGGCAACTGAGCACGGTCGCCCTCCTGTCGGGCGTTTTGCTCACGCTGGGGGTAGGGCTGGCGACCACCTGGGTGGCGTCCACGGACCGCAACCAGTTGATCCAGGCCGATCGAGAGAAGGCCGAGCTGCTCGCGCGCATGCTGGAAGATCAAACCACGAGGACCATGGACAGCGCGTTCTTCGTACTGGCTACGCTTGCGGAGTCGCGGGTGTTTGAGGACATCATCGAAAGCCCGTCCCGTGGCGACGAAGCGCTCAAACATGCCCTGCTTGGTGTCCCCTTCATGAGAGGCCTCTTGGTCATCGACGGCGAAGGCCGGATACTGGCCAGCAACTCGTCGGACGAGCTGGGCATACAGATAGACATGCGCCGGCTGGGTCCTTTGCCCGCGGACGACAAAAACGCCATCGGACCTCTGATCGCAGGGCGAGGGATCAGTAGCCTGGCCTCCGTCACAGGCAAGATCGCGGCACCCAAGGGACTGGGCTTCATACCGCTGCTGCGAAAGCTCAAGACACCGAACCAGCAGTCCGTCTATGCCGTGGGCCTCCTGAACCCGGACGCGCTCGCCAACATCCAGCAGCTTGCCGTCGAGAAAGCTGGCTACAGTTCGGCGGTTGCCACCTACAAGGGAGAGTTTCTGGCCGGAGCGGGGACGATCACCCTGCCGACCAGCGGCATGCAGTCGCTCCCCATTTTCCAAGAGCATCTCCCCGCGCGCGAACACGCCAGCTTCATTGGCAGAGGACTGGGTGGGGAGCAGCAGATCGTGGCATTCCGCGTCTCCAGGACACACCCTGTCGTGATCGTGGTGGAGGAACCGCGCGCGCTGGCGCTGAGCCGGTGGCTGGACGACTCCGTCGGTTACCTCTGGCTGGGCGGTGGTGCGTGCGCATTGATGCTGCTCCTGTCGCTGGTCGCATGGCGCGGCTTGAGGCTGAGGGAGTCCGCTCAACTGCTGGCTGAGGATGCACAAAACAGGATCGCTCAGAGCGAGCGAGAGCTTGCCGTTCTGATGCAAAGCGTGCAGGAGGTGATCTTTCGCACCGATGAAAGTGGCCACATCACCTTCGTGAACGCCCAGTGGATAGCGCTTGGCAGCCATGGACAGACATCGCCAGTCGGCCGTCCGCTGCACGAGCTGGTGGAGCCCCGGTCACAACAGTCCGTAGCCCAGCTGTTCCAGAACGGAGCCAGTGGAAAGGCACGCCATTGCCAGGCGTCGGTCCGTCTTGATGATGGCCGTAGGAAGCTTTTTGACATGGCACTGGTTCCCTTGCTCCACGAGGGGCAAGTAGTGGGTTTTGCCGGCAGTGCGGTCGACGTTACCGAGCGGTGGATCGCTCAGCAAAAGCTGCGAAGCGAGCTGGAGTTTCGCGGACTGCTGCTGGAAATGAACCCGCTTCCGATCTCCATGACGGACATGGATGGACGCCTGCTGCTGGTCAACCGCGCCTGGGAGGAATACAAGGGACGACGGCGCAAAGACGTCATCGGGCTGCGCCTGCAGGACTTCTTGCCCTCGGAAGAAGCCGTTGTGCACGAAGCGGCCGACCAGCAACTGAAACGAGGGCGTGGCACGGTCCGCTTCGAAACGCGCGTTCTGAATGGAAACCAGTCCTGGCGAGACACCCGGGTGACCAAGGCCATCGTGGCCGACTCCGAGGGTGTCTCCACCGGCATTCTGTGCACCTTGATGGACGTGAGCGATTTCCGTGAGGCTGAAAGGGTGACGCGCGAAGCGAGGGACTCGGCCGAAGAAGCATCTCGTTCGAAATCGGAGTTTGTCGCCAACATGAGCCACGAGTTGCGCACGCCTTTGCAATCCATCATGGGATTTTCAGAACTGGGCATGTACCGCGCCAAAGCGCACCCAGCCTTCGCTGCCATGTTCGAGGACGTTCACCGCGCGGGTGAACGCATGCTGTCCCTGGTGAACGATTTGCTCGATGTGGCCAAGCTGGAAAGCACGGTGGGAACCTTCCATCTGGAAAAGGTCGACTTACGCGGGGTCATACGGCCAGTGCTTCGGGAGCTGCAGCCCTTGCTGGCGCAGCGCAGGCTCCTGCTGGATCTGAACCTGGGCGACGCGCCATTGACCGCAAAGGTCGATCCCGTGCGCTTTGAGCAGGTCATCCGCAATGTGGTGGCCAACGCCATCAAGTTCTCACCTGAAGAGTCCCAGATACAGATCCATGCCAGAGTGGACAGCCAGGGGCAGATCCGCATTGCGGTAGGCGACAGCGGCCCTGGCATACCGCCCTTCGAACTCACCACGATTTTCGAGGCGTTCAAGCAGTCCAGCACCACGAAGGATGGATCGGGCGGCACCGGCCTGGGTTTGGCCATCTGCAAAAAGATTCTTGAAGCCCTGGGCGGCCAGATCTATGCCGAGAACCGGCAACCGCATGGCGCGGTATTCCATATCACCCTCCCCGCGCGCACCAGTGACACGATGCCTGCGGAACTTAACTGAAGAATCCACCTTACCGGCCATCTGCGCATATGAACACATCGACAACCATCAGCAACGTACGCCCCACGACAACGGGAGAACATCTGGCATTCCGCCTGGGCGACCAGGAGTATGGCCTCGCCATCTCGGGAGTACGGGAAATCCGCTTCTATGAAGCGCCTACACGCATCGCAGGGTCACCCACCCATATCCTGGGCGTGCTGGACCTTCGAGGTGAAAGCGTGCCGTTGATCGATTTGCGCGTGTGCCTCGGGATCACCGCCCTCTTCACTGCGAGCACTGTCACGGTGGTCGCGAATGTAGGCAACGACACTTTTGGGATGGTCGTCGACTCGGTGTCGGATGTGGTCGAGCTGACCAGGGATCAAATCCGCGAGGTGCCCGGCATGGTCGGTACGGAAGACTCGCACGGGGTCATCGGCATCGCACAGGTCACGCACGAGGGCTCGCACCGCACCCTGCTGCTCCTGGACGCTTCCCAGATGATTTCGAGGATTCGCGACTGCGCGTCCCTCGACCTTTCCGTGGCGTGCTGACAGATGCCCGCCGTCCGGCTGTCCCGCCATATGGCTCGCCCATGGACACCCAGCAAACCAAATGTTTCAAAAAATTCATTTTGATCATTTCAATGCGGGATAAATAGCATTGTTTTTACCTAAAATGGTGTGCTCATGAAAAATGACACACCTTTCGACGCATCGACTGCTGGCGACCAACTGACTACGTTTGAGGCCGCGCGGATGTTGGGCATGGCGGTGCGCTCCGTGCAACTCATGGTGGATCGCGGCGAGCTGCAAGCCTGGAAGACACCGGGTGGGCACCGGCGCATTTCGCGGGATTCGGTCGACCAGTGGCTGCGTTCGCGCTCCGGCGGTACGCACCCAGGCCCAGGTGCACGCGCAAGCACTGCGCTCGCGCAAGAGCCGTTCACTCCTGCAGGCCGGACGGCACAGGAGACGGTTGAACGCAAGGCCCAAGCCTCCGGTGCCGTGAAGATCCTGCTGATCGAGGACTCCATCCATTTCCAGAACCTGGTATCCCTGCTGATCAAACAGCACTTCCCAGACTGGCAGCTGCACATCGCCAATGACGGCATTGCCGGGCTGGCGATGTATGGCCAGATCCAACCCGATATCTTGATCGTGGATCTTCTGCTGCCCGGCATTGATGGCGGAGCACTCATCATGACGCTGCGCTCGCATCCCCAGTTCACCCACAGCAGCCTTGTTGTCGTGACTTCGCTGGACGAATCCCAACGCGCTCCCTATGCGTTTGCGCTCGACGGCGTGGATGTCATCCACAAGCCCCGCTTGGTCACCGAGCTGCCTTTGCTTCTGGCACGCGGACTGGATGCCAGCGCCGCTGTCGCGCTCCATCCATGACACACGCCGGGGACACTCCGGTCCGGCGTGTGCTGGTGGTGGAGGATGATGCTTCGATCGCACGCTTCATCGGCATGGCCCTGGAGGACCAGCAGGTTGATCTGGTCGTCTGCGCAGACGCGGAGAGCGCTCTCACATCGCTGGACGAACGGCCTGTGCGGCTGATCATTACCGATTTGATGCTGCCAGGGGTATCTGGCTATGAGTTGGTCGAACGGCTGCAGCACCACCCCGAAAGACTCGGAGCGGCGAAGATCGTGGTCTTCAGTGCAGGCATGAATGCAGGTGTCGAGAATGGGCTCAAAGGCATGGGCGTATGGCGCATCTTGTACAAGCCCGCGTCCGTGGCACAGCTGCAAAGCTGTGTGCAGGACGCACTGGCTGAGGAGCGAAACAAACCCGCCACGGCGGTCCCAACGTGCCGCGAGGCCCCCGCGGCCGAGGACGGCGACTTTCTGAATACGTATTTCGGTGGGAATGCCGCACTGTTTCGCGAATACAAAGCCATGTGCGCAGCCCAGTTTTCCCAAGACTTGAAAGACGGGGATACCGCTTTGCACGCGGGAGACCTGGGGGCGCTGCGTCGGCTGGCGCACAGCCTGCGCACCGTGCTGCGTACATTGGGAGCGGCAGAGGGCGCCTCCATGGCGCAATGGCTCGAAACCGTGGCCGCCACCGGCGATGCCACCGCCTCGGCCACTGCGTGGGCCCCGTTGCGACGTCTGCTTTTCAGCATGGCCGACCACTGACTGCCGGGCGCCGCCATGCCGCGCGGTGGCCACATCAGGATGATGGCCTTGAGCGCTCGCCCTGCAAGGTTCTATCGCCGATGGTGCTGCGCCAGCGCGGAGAGCCGGCGTCGCTCTCCGCGACCCGACGGCCCACGGCAACTTGATCGCATCCGTGCGCCGGACAGGTGTGGGCGCAACTGATGGCTAAAACGCCGCGGAGTCCGCGTGCGCACGCAGCCAGGCGACGATATCGGCCGTCACTTCAAGGCGGTGGGTCTCGTTCAAGATTTCGTGGCGGGCACCCGGGTACAGTGTGACCGTCACATCGGCAATGCCGGCATCGCGGTAGCGCTGCCCCAGCAGCTGGATCAGCGCGCCACCGCCAGCGAGCGGATCTGCGTCGCCAGAGGCGATCAGGAGGGGCAGGTCCTTGCGGATGCCCGCCAGCAGCGCAGGATCGGCCAGCCGGGATGCGGGCGCAAACAGTGATGGAATCACATCGTCCGGAACATCCCACCCGCACCAAGGGTCAGCGACGTAGGCATCCACCTCGGAGGCGTCGCGCGACAGCCACTCGTACCCCGTGCGGTGTTCGAAGCCCGCATTGAATGCCGCCAGCCCGGAGGGCGCGTCGGCCGGCGCATTGGCCATGCCGGCGGCCAGCACGTCGAGCGCCGTGGAGCCGGACAGCACCACGCCCGACCACGTCGATGCATGCTCGAGGATGGCAGCCTGCGCCGCAAACGAACCCATCGAGTGCCCGAACAGAAAGAGCGGCAGGCCGGCATGCTGCGCGCGCAGCGCTGCGCCCAGTTGCACCACGTCGGCGATCAGCCCGCCGAACCCCGCCTTGCCGAAGTTGCCCCACTGGCCCATGGCCGTGCGCCCGTGCCCGCGGTGATCGGCGGCATGCACCAGGAATCCGGCTGCATTCAACGCCTTGGCAAACCGGTCGTAGCGCTCGCCATGCTCGGCAAGGCCGTGCGAGATCTGCACCACGCCCAACGGTGGGCCCGCCACGTCGGCCCAGGTGTATGTGACGACCTGCGTGCCGTCTGCGTCAGAGAGGAAGGAGGATGTCGACGTGCTCATCATTTCATTCTGACACGGCGGCGCAGCCGCACGAAGAGCGCGCGTTAGACCGCGCCGGCCATCACCGCCTGGCCGGTGCGGCAGCGTGGGATGTGCGGCCCCGGCCCGGCCTTTTTGACGGGCACGCTGTACCGGTACTCGCCCCACCAGTCCATGGGCGCTTTCTCGTCGGCCCCAGCCCGCGGGCGTTTTTGCGTCATCACGTACTGGACACGCCGCGGTATCTCTGCAAACACGCGTGAATGGAGGCGCCGACCAGATCACCGTCCACAACGTCATGCTGACTGCGGACACCTTTGGCCGCGACAGGCCGCTCTTGCCCACCTGGTTCGACCGCAACGGATCACCCGAGCACGACATCGCACCGGTGATCCTGTTCCCGGCCAGCCAGGGCGCGCAGTGCATCGCCGGCTACAGCCTGCAGCCTACAACCTGGCACCCGACGGCGGAATGGTCATCGACGCCGCGCGTTGACCGCTGCAGCGGCCACTCAACCTGTACCGTCGGAACCACCGTCGACGGGCCGGTCGCCTCCGAACAGGTCGAACACCATGCTGCGCAGCCATTGATTCACGGGCTCGCGATGCACCTTGGCGTGCCAGAACATGCTGATGGGTGCATCGGGCAAGGGGACGGGGTGCGTGCGCAGCACCAGGCCGAAGGGCCCGGCCAGCTTGAGCGCCAGGCGTTCGGGCACCGTCGCCACCAGCGCCGTACTCTGAAGGATGTGGCCCACACTCACGAAGTGCGGCACGCTCAGCCGCACGCGGCGATCGATGCCGGCCTTGTGGATCAGCTCATCGATTTTGCCGTGCCCCGTGCCTGCGGACACGATCACCAAATGCTCCGCCGCCTTGTAGTCAGCCAGCCGCAACTTGGGCCGGTCGAGCGCGTGGCCGCGGCGAAACAGGCACACATACCGCTGGCGGAACAAGCGGCGCTGAAAGAAGCCCGCCTTCAAGTGCGGCAACAGGCCGATGGCCAGATCCACCTTGCCCGCTTCCATGTCATCGCGCAGATTGGTGGCGTTGTTGCGCACCGTGTTGAGCGTCACGCCGGGCGCCTCCCGGCCCAGGCGTTCCAGCAAGGCTGGCAGGAAGACGATCTCGCCGATGTCCGTCATGCCGATGGTGATGGTGCGCTTGAGCGTGGCCGGCGTGAACTGCGTGCGCTGATTGAGCCCGCTGTGGATCATGCCCAGCGCGTAGCCCACCGGCTCGCTCAGTTGCTCGGCAAACGGTGTGGGCACCATGCCGCCGGACGTTCGCAGGAACAACTCGTCGCCGAAGATTCTGCGCAGCTTGGCCAGCGAGTTGCTGACGGCCGGCTGCGTGATCCCCAGGTTGTCGGCCACCTGCGATACGCGCCGCTCGACCATGAGTTGCTGAAACAGCACGAGCAGGTTCAGATCGATATCGGATAGCTCCATGGCGCCTCCATCATCTCCGATGATGTGAAATGGCAATGGTATTGCAGCCGGTGATTCGTGGGCACAATGGCGTGCATGACCCCGAAGGCCGACCGCCGTGGACATCCTTGTTCAGCCGCTTAACCGCGTGATCCGCGCCGCACCCGGTGCGAATCTGCTTGACGCCCTGCGCGCGGCGCAGATTCCCATGTCCTATTCCTGCCTCTCCGGCCGCTGCGGCATCTGCCGCTGCCGGGTGCTCGATGGCGAGGTGCTCGATGGTGGGCGCGAGCAGCAGCGCCCGCTGGACGGCATGGACGGCGCCGTACTGGCCTGCCAGACCTATGTGACCGAAGCCTGCACGATCGAAGTGCCAGCGCCTGAAGAGGCCGTCGTGCACCGGGCGCGTGTGGCCAGGGCCTCCGTCGTCGCCATCGAACCCCTGGCGGCCGACATCCGGCGCCTGCTGCTCAAGGTCGCCAACCCGATTGCGTTTTCTCCGGGTCAGTACGCACAGATCGCTTTGACCCCACAGCACTCGCGGCCCTACTGCATGGCCAACCTGCCGGGTGATGATCTGCTGGAGTTTCACGTGCAGCTGATGCCCAAGGGCCGCGTCAGCAGCTACATCGCCGAACAGCTGACGGTGGGGGACAAGGTCAAGGTCAGCGGGCCACTCGGCGCCGCCTATCTGCGCCAGCAGAACGCCGGACCCATGCTGTGCGTGGCAGGGGGCACGGGCCTGGCACCGGTGCTCTCGGTGGTGCGGGGCGCCGTGGCCGCCGGCATGCGCAACCCCATCCACCTGTACCTCGGGCTGCGCTCGCCGCGCGACCTCTACGGACTCGCATGGCTGGACCATTTGCGCAGCACGCACCCTGCGTTGAAAGTACATGTGGTGATGGCCTCGGGTGCAGACCCTGCCACGCAGCGGCGCGGGCTGGTGACCCAGGCCATCGAACAGGACCACACCCACTTGCGTGGATGGAGCGCCTATCTGTGCGGCTCGCCGCCGATGGTGGAGACCACCACGCTGCTCGCACTCGGCAAGGGCATGGAGGCGGCCCACATCCATGCCGAGGCCTTCTACATGCAGGGCGACTGAGGTCAGCCCGCATCGGGCTGCGCAGCGGGCGCGGCCTGGCGGAACGCGTCCAGTTGCCCGCAGGCCGCGTCCACAGCCTGAACCCGCGGCCAACGCGCCATGTCCACCTTGAAGCGGCGTGCACTCTCCACCTGCGGCACCAGGTAGACATCGGCGAGCGTCGGGTGGTTGCCAAAGCAAAAATCTCCACGACGCCGGTCACTCGCCAGCAAGGCCTCGATGGCGTCGAAACCCGCGCCGATCCAGGTGCCGCACCAGTCGTTGATCGCCGCCTCGTCCGCGGCAAAGCGGTGGCGCAACGCCTCCAGGATGCGCCGGTTGTTGACCGGGTGGATGTCGCAGCCCACGATGGCTGCGAGCGCGCGCACCTGCGCACGCTCTGCGGCGTCGCTGGGGAGCAGCGGCGGATCCGGATGGCGTTCTTCGAGCCATTCGATGATGGCCGGCGACTGGATCATCAAGCGGTCTTCCGTGTCCAGCACGGGCACGAACTGCTGCGGATGGATCGCTTTGAAGGCCTGCGCCAGGTGCTCCTCGCGCCGCAGATCGACCGCGACCTGGTCGTACGAGAGGCCTTTGAGGTTCAGCGCGATGCGCAGGCGGTGGGATGTTCCACTGCGGAAAAAGGTGTAGAGCTTCATGATCAGTCCAGAGCGATCTTGGCGCGCTTGACGACATCACCGAACGTGCGTGAGTCGCGTTCGATGGCCTTGGTGAGCTCGCCGGGCGGGCCCATGTAGGGCTCGAAGCCGAAGGTCGCCAGACGCTCCTTGACCTCGGCGGTCGCAAGCACCTTGCCGACGTCGGCGTTGATTTTCTCGATCGCCGCCTTCGGTGTGCCTGCAGGCGCGAACAGGCCGACCCAGGTCTTCACCTCGAACCCCGCAGGTCCGCCCGCTTCGCCGACGGTGGGAACATCGGTGAAGCCCGCCAGGCGCTTGGGCGCGGCCAGTGCCAGGAACTTCACCTTCTTGGCCTGGTACATCGGTCCGGCAGTCGCCGCCGTGCCGAACGCCCACTTGATGTCGCCAGTGGCGACGGAGGTGTAGACGTTCCCCATGTCCTTGTAGGGCACATGCATCATCTTCGTATCGGTCGCGGCTTCGAGCATCGCCGCCCCCACATGGGCCACGCTGCCGATGCCCCATGATCCATAGGTGATCTCGCCCGGTGCCGCTTTGGCCGCCCGGATCAGGTCGCCCACGTCTTTCCACGGCGAGTTGGCCGCCACCACCACGAAGAAGTTGGTGAAGTACACCGGGGCCACCGGCTCGAAGTCCTTCAGCGGGTCGTAGGGCAGTTGCTTGAACACATGCGGCTGCAGGGCCATGTGGGTGTTGTCCACCTGCAGAACGGTGTAGCCGTCAGGCGCTGCGCGTTTGGCGTCGCCAATGGCGATGAAACCGTTGGCGCCCGGCTTGTTGTCGATGACCAGTTGCTGGCCCCAGTGGCGCGACAACCTCTCGCTGAGGATGCGCATCACCGCGTCCGGGCCGCTGCCCGGGGAATACGGCGCGACGGAGCGCACGGGCTTGCTGGGGTATGTCTGCGCCGCTGCGCCGGGCAGGCCCGCGGCGGTCAGCAGGGCCCAGGCGCAAAGCGCAGTGGCCGTGCGGAAAATGGAAGTACGGATGGCTGTGATCATGGCTATGTCTCCTTGTCATTGGGGCCGGAATCGGCCTGTTGTTTCGTGGCTGGTCAGCGGGCTGGGCAAGTGCGGCATGCGGGCCGGAGGCTGCCGGCTCACCCGGTGGTCTGGGCGCGGTGCGCGTGCAGCGCCTCGAAGATCGGCGCGTCGCTGAACCGAAAGAGGTCGAGCGCACCGCAGGTGGATGCCAGGGCCGAGAACGGCTGCCACGACGGCACCACGAACAAGTCGCCACGCGCCACTTGCCAGGTGCGATCGCCCACCGTCACGGAACCACTGCCGTCGAACACCTGGAACACCGACGAGCCCACCTCGCGATGGACGCGCGTTGCGCCGCCCGCGCGCACGCGGTGCATCTCGGTGCGCATCGTCGGCAGCACGTCGCCGCCGGTGGCCGGGTTGGTAAAGCGCACCGCCGCATGGCCCGGGCTCAGCGTGCCGGCCTGGCCCTCGGCCTCCAGGGCGAGCTGGTCGGCCAGTGCGCGGTCCGTGTCCACCCAGCGGTAGGCCAGGAGCGGCGTGGCGGGTTGCGCCCCCGCCATCGACACCGGACGCAGGCCAGGGTGGCCCCAGAGCCTTTCGGAGTACGAACGCTCGGCCGTGGTGCGCTCGGCAGGCGAGATCCGCTCGCGCCCGACCTCGAAGAACTGGCTCTCCGTGTAGTACGAAAAGGGGATGTCCAGGCCATCGATCCAGGCCATGGGCTCGGTGGCGGCGTTGTGGTGGGCGTGCCAGTTCCAGCCTGCCTGCGGCAGGAAGTCGCCCCGTGACATGCGCACGGCATCGCCGTTGACCACGGTCCAGACGCCCTCGCCCTCCACCACGAACCGGAAGGCGTGCTGCGTGTGCCGGTGCTCAGGGGCGTCTTCGCCCGGCATGAGGTACTGAATGGCGGCCCACAGCGTGGGTGTGGCAAATGGACGGCCGCCCAGCGCCGGGTTGGCCAGCGCGATCGCACGCCGCTCGCCACCGCGGCCCACAGGCACGATCTCGCCGGCCTGCGCGGCCAGCGCCTTCAACCGGTCCCAGCGCCACAAGTGCGGCACGGCTCTGGATTGGGGATGCCGGGGCATCAGGTCGCCGATCTCGGTCCAGAGCGGGACCAGCAGTTCCTGCTCGAATCCTCGGTACAGCTGCTCCAGTGCGGGCGTGGGGTCGGGCTGGCCCCGCCCCGCAACGGCATGCAGCCGCACGGGAGAAGGTGTCAGGTCGGTGGTCATGGTGGTTTGTCTCCTCAAGGTGTTCAGCCATATCACTCCGCCGGGCCAACGTCGAGCACGATGCTGCCCACGCCGGCAATCCGGCCTTCGATGTGGTCACCGGGCTGCACCGGGCCCACGCCTTCGGGCGTGCCGGTGAAGATCAGGTCGCCGGGGAGCAGGTGGTAGAACCTGGACAGGTCGGCAATCAGCTCGGGGATGTTCCAGATCAGCTTCGACAGGTCGGACTTCTGGCGCACCTTTCCATTGACCGACATCGCCAGTTCGCCCTGGCTCAGGACGACCTGGGGCATCGGAACGACCTCCGAGACCACGGAGGACTGCTCCACATCCTTGCCCAGGTCCCAGGGGCGGCCCTTCTCGCGCGCCGCGAGCTGCAGGTCGCGGCGCGTCATGTCCAGACCGCAGGCATAGCCATAGATGAGGCGCGGCGCCTCGGACTCGCTCACACGGAAGCCGGCCGCGCCGATGGCCACCACCAGTTCCATTTCGTGGTGGTAGTCCTGGGTACCGGGCGGGTAGGCCACCGTGGCACCGGACGCGACCAGCGTGGACGGTGCCTTCGTGAAGTAGAAAGGCACCTCGACCGACTTATCGACCGGACGGCCCATCTCGACCGCGTGCGCGTGGTAGTTGCGGCCGACAAAAAACAGCCGCTGGATCGGTAGCCGCTCGCTTCGGCCACGCACCGGCAGCGCGTAGACCGGCGGTGGAGTCCAGAGATAGGAGGTGGATGTCATCGGGGTTTCCCTTGTTTGAAAGTGAGGGTGGTGGGGTGGGGTAGGGTTCAAGCCTTGGGCAGCGAAGCAACGGGCGCCCGATTCACAGCTTGGACATAGGCGTTCCCATGTCCGCCAGGCGCTCGGTATCGACCGGCCTGCGCTGCTCGATCAATCGGCGCGCGAAGCGCAGGTCACGGGCCGCGTTGGGGCCGATGGCCGCCTGCACCACATCGCCGGCCAGGTAGAACATCACGAAGCTGCCGCTGGCCTGGTCGCCGCGTTGCACCACACGGTGCGCCGGCGTCGGCACGCCGTAGATCTGAAGGTTCATCCCGTACTGGTCGGACCAGAACCAGGGCAAGGGCTGGTAGTCCACCGCGTGGCCCAGTGCCGAGCGCGCGGCAGCGATGCCCTGGTCCTGCGCGTTCTGCCACGACTCGAGCCGCAACCTGCGCCCGGCCCAGGGGTTGGAAGCCACGGCCACGTCGCCAGCGGCCAGGATGTCGGGGTCTGACGTGCGGCACCGGGCATCGACCAGCACGCCGCCTTCGCAGGCCAGGCCCGCATCGCGCGCCAGTTCGTCGTTGGGCACGAGGCCGATACCCAGCACGATGGTGTCGCCCGCCAGCACGCTGCCATCAGCGAGCAGCAATTCCGAGCGCCCATCTGCCGCGCGCGCAAAGCCCCGCACGCCAGCGCCCAGCACAACGCGCGTTCCCTGGGCGCGATGCAGCGCGAGCAAATAGTCGGAAATCTCGGCGGGTACGGTGCGTTCGCACAGGCGGGCCTGCGTCTCGACCACCACGACGTCAGCGCCCCTCTGGCGTGCCGTGGCCGCCACCTCCAGGCCGATCCAGCCGCCGCCCACCACCACCACGCGGCGGCCGGGCACAAGTGCGGGCGCCAGCGCCATCGCATCTTCGATGGTGCGCAGCGTGTGCAGCGGCACCTGGTCGGCCCCTGGCACCGCGAGCGTGCGGGCCCGCCCTCCGGTGCACAGGATGAGCTTGTCGTACGGCACCGCTTCGCCATCGGACAGCAGCACCTGCCTGGCAGCGCGGTCGATGCGGCGTACCCGCACGCCGGGCCGCCATTGCGCACCCAGGGCATCAAAGGCCTCGGGCTTCATGAGCCGCGTGGTCTCAGGCTGTGCCGCACCAGACAACACCGCCTTGGACAGTGGCGGCCGCTCGTGCGGCGGGTGGATCTCGTCGCCGATCAGCACGATGCGGCCTGTGAAGCCTTCGCTTCGCAGCGTCTGCGCGGCCCAGCCACCGGCCTGGCCGGTGCCGACGATCACGATGGTGTGGATCGGGCGGGCGTCCGCGCCTTCATCCGGCCATGCGGCGGCCGCAACCTCTGGTCGCTCGGCGGTCATGGGCTCTCCTTGTGAGGGGTGGCAGCGCTCAGTCGAAGGCCAGCCAGACGCGGCCGCCTTCGATCTTGACGGGGTAGCTGCGCAGCGGCTCGGTCACCGGTGCGCAGGTGGGCTGGCCGGATCGCACATCGAACTTGCCCTGGTGCAGGGGGCATTCGATCTCGTGCCCGTCCAGAAAGCCGTCGCACAGCCGTGCATGGCCGTGGGTGCAGACGTTGTCGGTGGCGAAGACCTCGCCGTCCACGCCATACAGCGCGATGTCGCGTCCTGCAACGGCCAGGCCCATCACATCATCCTGCGGCACGTCGCTCCGCGCGACCGCGTCAATCCAGTTCGTGGTCATGGCAGTTCCTCAGATGGGGTAGATCAGCGAATTGGGGATCATTTCGCTGTCGTAGATCACCAGTCGCGAAGCGAACTTCAGCCCCTCTGGCGTGCGCACCACTTCATCGAGCGTGCGGCCCACGTTGAAAACGGTCGACTCCTTGGACAGGCGCGTGCGCAGCACCGCATAGTTGGCTTCGCTGTGGATGCGGCCATCGGCACCGACCTGGTGGACGAGCGGCGCACCCACCACGTGGCGCTGGTAGTAGGGGTCATGGAACAGCGTCTCGCGGATGCCATAGACGCGGTCCTTCAACATGCCCTTGCTGTCGAAAGCCAGCGTGGCGAGCGGGAAACCGCGTTCGTGGTTTTCGCGCGGCTGCAGTTTGTAGCTGCAGTCGTCGATGAAGAACTCCGGCCAGGCATCCCAATCGGCGGCATCGAGTGCACTTGCGTAGCGGGCATAGAGCTGCGTCAGCTCGTAGTAGGTCTGGAAGTCCATGGTCACGCCTCCATCACCTTGCGCCAGTATTCGTACATGCCGCGGATCAGCGTCTCCGTGACCATGTGGTCCGTATCGCCCACCTCCCGGCCACCCAGTTCGGCCAGCGTGCGGTGCGCCGGCTTGGTCTCGAAGCCTTCCTGCGACCACTCGATGACTTCGCCGTCGTCCGCCGAGACGAAGCCCGCCGGCCCGAAGAGGTTGGCCTGGCGCAGGCGGCGCTGCGTCATCTCCTGGCTGTCGTCTTCGAAGCCGAAATGCGTCCAGACGAAATCGAAGGCGCCCTGGCCATCCGGCTGGATGTGGCGCGTGGACACGCTGTTGACCTGCTGCTGGAAGATGACGCTCGGAAACACGGTCATCATCACGGCCGTGGGCGCGCCCCACCAGTCTTCGTGCACGATGTCGAGAAAGCGCGGGTCGTGCAGTTGCATGCCCGCCTTGAAGCTGGACACCTGGGTCACGTCGGCCGCCTTGCCTGCCGCGCCGCGGGTGGACACCATGGCCGCATGGCGGTGCTGCGCGTCCATCAGCAGCTGGGATTTGTTGTCGGCGCGCCAGAGCCCGAAGGTCACGAACCAGGTGTGCAGCAGGCCCGGGTGGTAGGGGTCCTTGATGTTCTCCTGCATCAGCTTCCAGTTGCCCGGAATCCGCTGGCGGTTGTACCCCAGGATCGTGAGCTTGCGGCCATCGAACAGCCGGTCGAAGTAGCCCAGGATCTCGGGCCCCAGGAAGTCCTCCAGCGGCGCCACGCCATGGTCGAAAGACGCGAACACAACCCCGCCGCGCGTGGCGACCTTGAGCTTGGTCAGGCCATGGTCCGCTGGCTGGAAGTCCGCCGGCATGCCGCCATTGACCTTGCCATCCTGCTTGACGCCACGCCGAAACGGCACGCCCTGCAAGTCACCCGACAGGGTGTAGTTCCACTGGTGGTACGGGCAGGTCAGACTGTCGCGGTTGCCATGCCGCTCCCGGCAAAAAGCCATGCCGCGGTGCGCACAGACGTTCTCCACCACGTGGATCGAAGCATCCTTGTCACGCACCAGCAACACGGATCGTTCACCGATGACGGTGCGCTTGAAATCACCCGCATTGGGAATCTCGGCTTCCAGGCCGACGTAGCACCAGTGGCCGTTGTAGAACAGCCGGTCCAGCTCCTTGCGGTAAAGCGCCTCGTCGGTATAGGCCTGGAAAGGAATGCGGCTGGTGCCGTCCGTTTCCCAGCGTATCTGCTGCGGAAAGACAGTGACGGGGCATTCATGCATGGGCGTCTCCTTGTTGTCATGTCGGCAGGTGCCGATGCAGATGCATTCAGCGCCTGGGGACCGATCATTCGCGCCCCTGCAATATCAGTCAATGGACCCACAGTGATGTTTCACATCACCCATGTGAATATTGCGTGGACCCCTGACCAGGGCATCCATCAGGCCCCGGGGCCGCGACAGTGCCCACGCAGGCCCCCCGCAACTCACATCCGCAAGTCCGCGCCGGCAAGCGTCGGGCGTTGCTTCACGCAGGCGTCTCCTGAGAGAAGATTTCCTTGGCCGCGAAAAGGCCGTTGAGCGCCGCGGGAAAGCCGGCGTAGACAGCCATCTGCATGATCACTTCGACGACCTCCTCACGGGTACAGCCGACGTTGCGGGCGCCATGGATGTGCACCTTCAACTGCGGCACGGCTGTTCCCATCGCGGTGAGCGCTGCCACCACCGCGAGCTCCCGCACCTTCAGGTCGAGGCCCGGCCTCGAATAGATGTCGCCGAATGGAAATTCAATGAGCAGGCGTGCGAAGTCGGGTGCGATGTCCTTGAGACTCTCGATGACGTTTTCGCCCGCCTGTCCATCCACTTCCTTCAGCCTCTTCCAGCCCCGGATATAGCGTTCACTGTCCATGACGTTTCCTTTGCATGTGTTCATGCAGCGCACTCTACGGATGTGCCGCAGGTTCATCCAATACCGTTTGTGTGATACCTTTTTGGTATGAACACATCCATCGACCTGCGGCAATTCCGGTACTTTCTCGCCGTCAGCGAGGAACGCCACATCGGTCGAGCGGCTGCGCGCCTGCACATCTCCCAGCCGCCCCTGAGCAGGCAGATTCGACAATTGGAAGATCAACTGGGCGTCGAGCTTTTCGTCCGCACCAAGGTCGGTGTGACGCTGACGGAGGCGGGAACCGCATTCCTGCCGGAGGCCAAGCGGACACTCGCCCAGGCCGCCAAGGCCGTGGCCGCCGCCAGAGCCGCGCGAGGCCCTAAGCGCCAGCAGTTCGTCATCGGATACACCACGGTGTTCGACAAAAGCGCCATACCCGACGTGACTGCGCGCTTGCAGGAGCGCTTCGCGGCATGGCGCATCGTCACCCAAGGCAAGCATTCGATCAGCCTGGTGAGAGACGTCCAGAACGGCACGATGGATGCCGCATTCATCGGCCTGCACACCGAAGCCCAAGGCCTGCGGGTGGAGACATTGCGGGAAGAATCCCTCCTGGCCGCCGTGCCCGCAGGCCATCCGCTCGCTCGCAAACGCAAGATCGGCTTCGATGACCTGCGCAGCGAGTCGATCTACCGCTTCGAGCGCCGGTTGAATCCCGGCTTCTACGATCACTGCCAAGCCTTCTTCGAACGGATCGACTTCAAGCCCTGCACGATCCCGGAACCCCACGACCATCACATCCTGCTCGGGCTCATCGCCGAAGGGCAAGGCATCGCTTTCATCTCGCCCTCGCTGCAGAATGTCAAACGGCGCGGAGTGGTCTTTCGGCCGCTCAAGAGCGAAGCCCGGGATCTCTCCAGCGGAATTGCCGTCGCCTACGCTGAGAACAATCCGTCGCCCGTCCTGAAGTCGTTTCTTGAACTTGTGCGGCAGTCGGTCTGATCGCGCCCTCTGAGCGCGCGCCGTCTCGCTCAATGCAGCGCGGCGGTGGCGCCGCTGCGCGACAAGACCTGCGCCCGGCCCGGGCGTTGGAGGCACCGCCTGCGCACGTGATGCGGACCGGTGGCACCGGCAGCACGGTCGCTTGCAAGCTTTTTGCGCGAGGAGGATAATTCGCTCTTATGAAAATTCTCACCAACGTGATCAAGGCATCGTTCGCCACCTAGCTGCGCCCCTCGATCGCGTGTCGGAGGGCTGTGCGCCTTCCGGTCCAACAAACCCCGGCAGGCCCATCCCTCCGGGGTTTTTTGTTTTCAGATCCATCGACACCCTCACCCACCTATGCGTACCTACGACAAGTTGATCGCCACGATTCCCGACCGCCGGAGCTTGAGTTCCGTGCGCCCGGGCTCCGGCGACAGCACACATCCCAGACGCTAGCGACCAGGCGAATCCATCTCGCCTGGGCTGGCGCAAAGCCAACCAGGCGGCAGCTGCTCGCAGAGCCGAGTGCAGCCGCAAGACAGATTGAAAGATTCGCCATGACCAAGAATTCACGCAACCCGCACAGCAACGCGCAACTGCGCAACCTCGGCGTCATTGCCCACGTGGACGCGGGCAAGACCACGACCACCGAACGCATCCTGTTCTACACGGGCGAGAGCCATCGCATCGGCGAAGTGCACGACGGCACGGCGCACATGGACTTCGACCCACAGGAGCAAAAGCGCGGCATCACCATCAACAGTGCGGCCGTCACGGTGCACTGGAAGGGCACGCAGCTCAACCTTATCGACACGCCCGGCCACATCGACTTCAACATCGAGGTGAACCGCTCGCTGCGCGTGCTCGACGGGGCGGTCGTCGTGTTCGACGGCGTGGCCGGCGTGGAGCCGCAGACCGAGACCAACTGGCGCCTGGCCGACAAGTACCGTGTACCCCGCATCGCCTTCATCAACAAGCTTGACCGCGTGGGTTCCGACTTCCACCGCGTCGTGGCCATGATGCAAGAGCGCCTGGGCGTGCACGTGGTGCCGCTGCAGATCCCCATCGGCGTGGAAGGCGACTTCCGCGGCGTGGTGGACTTGCTGAGCCTGCGCGCCCGCATCTGGGACAAGGACGACGCGAGTGCCCCTTACCGCGAAGCCGATGTGCCTGCCGATCTGGCCGATCAGGCAGCGCGCGCCCGCACCCGCCTGGTGGAGGCCGCGGTGGAGCAAGACGACGCGGCCCTGCAGGCCTACGTGAACGGTGAGGAGATCGCTGTGGATGTGTTGCGTGCCGCCATCCGCAAGGGTGTGCTAGCTGGCGCCTTCGTGCCCGCGCTGGCCGGTTCGGCGTTCAAGAACCGCGGCGTGGAGCCTTTGCTCGACGCCGTGGTGGACTACCTGCCCTCGCCGGACGACATCGTGCGCGAAGGCAGTGGAAAGCCCGGTGCGGCCGCCGACACCTTCGCGGCCCTGGCGTTCAAGGTCGTCACCGACGACCATGGCGCCAAGGTGTTCGTGCGCGTGTACAGCGGCCGACTGGGCCGGGGCGATGTGGTGCTCAACACCAGCACGGGCAAGACCGAGCGGGTGTCGCGCCTGTACGAAGTGCATGCCGACCAGCACATCGAGCGCGACGAGCTGGTGGCGGGCGACATCGCCGCCGTCGTGGGCCTGAAGGACACGCTGACGGGGCACACCCTGAGCGACCCCGCACACCCCGTGGTGCTGGAGCAGATCAGCGTGCCCGAGCCGGTGATCCATGTGGCCATCGAACCCAAGACGAGCGCGGACCAGCAAGGCCTGTCCAAGGCGTTGCAGTCCCTGCTGCGCGAAGACCCGAGCCTCAGGCTGCAGCACGACGCCGAATCCGGCCAGACGATTCTGTCCGGCATGGGCGAGCTGCAGCTCGAAGTCTCGATCGAGAAGCTGCGCGCCCGCCACGGCGTCAACGTGTCGGTCGGCCGCCCCCAGGTGGCCTACCGCGAAACCATTTCACGGAGTGTGGAGGTGAGTCATGTGCACAAGAAGCAATCGGGCGGCCCCGGCCAGTTTGCCGAGGTGAGGCTGCAGCTCGCACCCCTGCCCCGGGGCGAAGGCATCCGCTTTGAAAGCCGCATCGTCGGCGGCGCCGTGCCGCGCGAGTTCATCCCCGCGGTGGAGACCGGCATCCGCCGCGCCGCCCTCTCGGGCGTGGTGGCCGGCTTTCCGGCGGTGGACTTCGTGGCCGCGCTGGTGGATGGCAGCTTCCATGAACGCGACTCGTCCACGCTGGCCTTCGAGCTGGCGGCCATGGCCGCTTTCCGCGAGGCGTTCGCCCAGGCCGGGCCGCAGGTGCTGGAGCCGGTGATGGCTGTGGAAGTCATCACGCCGGCCGAGTACCTGGGCGACAGCATCGGCGACCTGAACCGACGCCGCGGCCTCGTGCGCGGCCAGGGCCAGCGCGGCAACGCGGCCACGGTCGAGGCCCAGGTACCGCTGAAAGAGATGTTCGGCTACATCGGCAGCCTGCGCGCCTTGTCCTCCGGGAGAGCGCAGTACTCGATGCAGCTGGACCACTACGAGGTGGTGCCTGCGGCGCAGATGGCTGCCTTGTTGCCATAGTGGGCTGAACCACGCCGGGCCAGGCGGGATGGCCCGGGCGCGCCAGCGACAAGCAGGAAGGGGTGCGGACGCATGTCTGCGCCCCTTTTTTGGTGGCTGCGTGCACCGCTGAGTTTGATCACTCGAGCCCAGGATTCACTATCGAACCAAACACATGCAGTTGGGCCCCTACAAACGGCCGTCGCGTCAATCACACGGCTGAAACCGCACACACGGGGCCACCCCACGGGTCTAAGTCAGGGCGTTTTCCCCCTCTACACGCTCAGCGCGAAACTTCACGCTGTGCCAACCTGCAGACCTGTGATCAGGGAAGTACCGTGAACGCGAAAGCGCACTGTCACAACGGTCGTCGAGTCCTAGGCGCCAGCTATTGGCGCATGCATACCCGACCGCCGTCGTTTTCCGAGGCGAAGGCTTGCAGGGTAGCCCGTGTTTCGGCCTAAGGTTCCGGCAGACTCTCTGCAGCGACTTGGATGGCGCGGAATCGTCTGCGGGCTTTTCTGCTTCAGCGCGCCATGCAAATCAGCCCGCAGAGATAAGTCTTGTGAGAAGCTGATCCATGTTTCACTCCACGATGGCCTAAGCCCTCATGCTTACCAGCCTCGAAACGCCTTCAAGTCCGCAGCCACCGCCGCAGCAATGGCTGCGTGCGTTGCCAGCGTCGGGTGCAGACCCTCGTGGGTCGTGCCGGGGTTCATTGCCACGGTGCCGTCGCTCCAGTAGTTGGAGCGGATGGCGAAGCCGGGGTAATGGGCATTCACTTCGGCCACGCCAGCGTCGATGCCGGTGTTTGTCGCAGGGAAATACGCCTGCCACTCCGAAACCTTCGCAGCAATGTAGTCTGGAGTGAGGCCGGGCGTTACGAGACCAGCAGCGTAGGCGTCTTCGGGCACCGTGTAGGGTGCTTCGATCACTACGAGGCGGCGACCTTGGGCGGCCAGTTGCTTGCCAAGCATGCCGATTTGGTAGGCCACGATGTTGTGCTTGTCGGTCGTGTTAAAAACACCTTCACCCTCGCCATCGTTACCACCGAGGTGGATGATGACGGTATCAGCCTGGATGGCTGCAGCGTGCTGCACCAGCGTCAGGCCGCCCCATGCCAACACGTCGCTGGCGGGGTCGGTGGCGTAGCTCTTGCGATAGCCGTTGACCATACCGGTGAGCGTGCTTCCGCCAAACTGCTGCGCGTCGTAGCTGGAGGCGCCGCTGGCACCGAAGATACGCCACGCCAGATCGTAGAGGCTGGGGTGTGCACCATGAGCCGGGTAGCTTGTGAACTGAGAAATTGGGCCCGTACCCAAAGGTGCGCCAGCAGCGGTAGTGGGATTGCCACCGACGTTGCCTCCGTCCCCGATGGAGTCGGTATAGACAGCGATCTTCTTGGGGATCACTTGCGCATGCAGCAAGCTGCCATGCGCCAGCAGCAGGACCGACACTGCTGCGGTTGCGGCCAGACGCAGCAGAGCGGGGAATAGGGGACGACGTTGTGCAATGTTCATAGCGGCTCCTCAGTGGTGGTGGCTCGGCGCCGCGATGGGCGGGCCTGGGCAGGAAGTGCGCGGGACGATGGTTCGCTGCACGGCGCACCCGCCCGCGGCGAAGCCAACTTTTGTCATGTCGGCATATGGCACTTGATCAGGTGCCAATCCGGGTGACGTCATGGGGGTTGCCCACCCACATCGTCCCGGCGGCCGGGCTTGTTAAGTACAAGCGCAGTCCTACCAGCGCGCCCATCCAGACGCAGGGTAGTTCTGCTCGGCATGTCCAATCACTGCAGCCACCGTCGACAAGTTGCCGACGGCGACCAACCGGCGGGCTGTGTGCCACTGCGTGTCGGAGATGGTGGGTGCAGCTGCGTTGTCACCCAGTACGGACATCAACGCCAGCTCGGTGGGTGAGCCCTGGCGGCGGCTTGCGTAGACACGGGTGAATTCGTGCGCATAGAACGCCATGCACGTACCTTGGGCTGGTTGCTCGACCGCATCCGCGCGGTCACAAAGTGCAATCGCGTGACCACTCCGCTCAAAGTTATCGTTCCAGACCCATTGCTTGATATCGTGACTGACGCTAGGTCCGGTCGACCCTAGCAGTGGCTGAAAATTCACTCCGTCGACGCTGTAGTAGGCATAGCGCAAGAAGTTGGCATCCACAAAAGCCACCGGCAGTTCCGACAGGGCTTTGACCAGGTCAGGAGATGCCGGGCCGTCCTTGCGAATCGACATGTCCACGACCATCGCTTCGCGCGGTACCGCAATGCCGTCGCCCAACGTCACGCCGAATGCCATGTCGTACGGAGCCACGCCTGGCTGCCCGCCATTGCAGGTGCCGGAGAGGCCCGGTTCGTCATAGAGCAGTGGGTCGATGCCGAGCAGGATGCCGTTGCTTGCCGGGGTTCCGAGCTGGGCGCCATTCCAATTCGGAATCGAGCCCATCAGCACTGAGGTGCGCCCTGCGCAATCACCACCCTGCGTCGGGTTGTAGTTGTTGCCTTGGCTACTGCGGCTTGTCATCTGAAAGTCTGCGCCGGCGTTGTCGTGGGGCACCACCTTGCGGCCGGCGATCCACATGTTCGTGATCATCGGCGAGTTGGTTCCGTAGGGCGCTATGGCCTCGTTCAGTTTGATGCGGATGACACCGTTGTCCTTCTCGAACTCCTGGGCCGACGCAGCCACGGATGCGAGCAGTGCCACCGAAAGGAATATGTGCTTCATGCGAAAAATCTCCTGGTTGAGGTCAAGGTCGGTACTTCAGCAAGGCAAGCAATGCGGTAAATAAGGTGTTTCATCTGCATCAGTGGAACTTCAGCAGGGTTCACTTGCAATGTGCAAGGACAGCTCCATCGCGAGACGTCGCAGATCCCTCATCCTTATTCACGCGCGCAATCGCAATAACCGGCAAATAATGCAGCAGCCGCAACTGATGCAATATCATTTTTGATAGGTATCCTTAGAAAACACCGCCTAGCCACCCATTGCGATTGATTTGTATTAAGCAAGCTTCAATGGTTTCTGAAAAGGGCTGTTTGTGAGTGAAAGTATGCCGAAGTGTTCACTTACTGCATGATTGTGCTTATTGGTGCCATATCCTCACCACTAACACATGTGAGATTTTGAAATCGTTTAGTTGCAAAACAAATTAATGCTTACAAATTAACTTCGCCATACACCACAGCAAAGTGAATCGTTTCGTTTGTTGCAAATTTCGAATTATTGTCACATTCAAAAGCAAATAGTTTGTGTGCAAAACAGCATTCAACCTTCGCCACTGATACTAATTTGCATTTTGCTTTCCCAAAACAATACGATTCCGCCGATACTGGTGAAAATTTGCGCGCTACAAAAGCAAATTGACTTCTCCGGTCAACTTGTGCATAAGACCACATAGGTAGTTTTTAAGGTTTTCATCGCTGGTGGATATTGAAGAGATAGATTGCGACAAGACGTGAGCACATGTGAGGCCGCCCCACACGTGTGCTTGCTGAGTGATTTATCACCTTCAACGGGAGGAGAGCCCAGTGTCAAACCCAACCCTTCGGCGAATCAGCTTCGCCTTGATCGCTGCCGCCAGCGCAGCACAAGCCCAGGAGGTCATCCCCGACTTCTATAAGGAGCCCGGGATCCAGCCCAACCGCGACGCGGTCAATCAAAGCCACCACGAAAGCATCGACCCCTTCACCGGCTCGCTGCAGCGGCACTACGTGGACATCCGAATTCCGGGCAATGGCGGCTTGGACCTCAAAGTCATCCGCTCATACAACAGCAGCAACGTCGACCCGGCCAGCGCCGGCCAGCCCAGAACCACGGCTGGGTGGGGTTGGGCCATTCACTTCGGCCGCATCCTCAAAGCCCGCGAAGGCTTTCCGTGCTTCAACAAGAACGTGGAAACAGTCGCCGAGAACCCAGTGCTGGAGTTGCCGGACGGAAGCCGTCAGTTGCTCACCTTCACCAACCAGAACTCCCCCATGGCGCTGACCACTCAGCGCTGGCGGGCTGACTGCAACCCGGGTGGTGACGGCCTCATCGTTACATCGCCGGACGGTGTGGAGTACCAGATGACTCAGGCTCTGGGCTTTTCGTCTACCTCTTCGCCGGTGTACGAGTGGCACACTGAATCACCCCGGTTTTTGAGGAGGCTCAACACTCTGAGAGGATTGAGCCATGACGAAGTCAAACAAGTTTTCACCCGAGGTTCGCGAGCGTGCCGTACGCATGGTGCAAGAGCACCGAGGCGAGTACCCATCGCTGTGGGCCGCCATTGAATCCATAGCTCCCAAGATTGGCTGTGTGCCGCAAACATTGAACGAATGGGTCAAGCGTGCTGAGGTCGATTCAGGCGTGCGCGAAGGCGTCACAACCAGCGAAGCGCAGCGGATGAAGGAGTTGGAGCGCGAGGTCAAGGAACTGCGTCGAGCCAACGAGATACTGAAGCTGGCTAGTGCGTTTTTCGCCCAGGCGGAGCTCGACCGCCGACTGAAGTCTTAAGAGCCTTCATCGACAAGCATCGCGATACGTTCGGGGTCGAGCCGGTCTGCAAGGTACTGCAGGTTGCCCCATCAGCGTATCGGCGGCATGTCGCACTGCTGCGTGCCCCTCACAAGCGCTGTGCACGGGCTCGCCGAGATGAAGCGCTGGTCCCGGAGATACAACGCGTCTGGCGGGCCAACATGCAAGTCTATGGCGTCGAGAAGGTCTGGCGGCAGTTGGCCCGCGAGGGCGTTGTCGTAGCTCGCTGCACGGTCCAACGGCTGATGCGCAAGCTGGGGCTGAATCGCCCCGGCTGAACTAGACACCTTCGAGCCTCAAACCTGAGGCCCAATAGGAGGTGCCATGACAAAGCAGCCATATCCCGAAGAGT